>CALPQG020000081.1 GCA_943325655.2 Bifidobacterium breve
GCCACCGCAGAGGATACATTAACCATTAAAGTAAATGCTTTACCATCGGCAACAATTTCTGGAACAGCTGCTATTTGCCCTGGTGGAAACACCGATTTAAGTTTTGCATTTACAGGAACACAACCATGGAATTTTAGTTATTCTGATGGTACCACTACAAAAGCGATTTCAGGAATTACCACTGGTAGTTCCGGTACATTTAGAATCACTAATCTCATTTAGTGATTCTAAATGTACCGGAACTACCAGTGGTTCAGCAACCATCACTATTTCACCACTTCCAACTGCCGTGATAGCTACCACAGGAGCGGCACTTGGTTATTGTCAGGGAGGTTCAGGCGTTACTTTAACTGCTACTGATTTAGGAGTGGGCGCACAATATGAATGGATCAAAGATGGTGTGCGTCAGGGTGCTGGAACTACTTCAACCACACATGCCAATGCAACTCTTGGAAGCTGGAAAGTAAAAGTGACCGTTGGAACATGTAGCGACTCTTCAGCTGCTGTAGCGGTAATGATTAATCCAATACCAGATGTAGCTTTAACGGTAACTCCTGATTCTGTTATATGTTTGGGTGATAAAGTAACATTAAAAGGTTCGAGTACGCTTACTGGAACTACATTTTCCTGGAATAATGGTGTAGCAGATGGTGTTCAATTTGATGTAGATAATGTCTCAAAATTTAAAACGTATACCGTTACCGCAACTTCTCCAGCCAATTGTATCGCCACCCAATCCGTCACTTTACTCCAAAAAGTAGGTACTACCATTTCAACCAACCCAATTGGTTTTAATGCCTGTGTGGGTGATTCAAAAACCTTGTCAGTGCTTGCCAATGGTGACGGTGTTTTGACTTATGAATGGTTTAAAGACAATATTTCCAAAGGCAACAATTCAAATACTTTAAGCTTCAACAATTTGACCCTTGCAGAAGCGGGCACTTATAAAGTAAAAGTAACAGGTGGATGTGGGATTTTCACTTCCACAGACGCAATTGTATCCATCAATGACAAACCTGTAATTACTTCGCAACCAATAAAAAGTGGAGGTTGTGTAGGAAGTGTCGCAGGATTGAGTGTAGTGGCAACAAGTGGAAGCACCCTGACTTATCAATGGCTAAAATTACCGGCTACCAATGTGGGTACCAATAATCCTAATATCAGTTTTAATCCATTGGCACAAGCGGATACAGGTGTTTATAAAGTTGATATCACCAATAGTTGTGGTAAAGTTACTTCTGATACTGCGAGTATCGTTATGCCTTTGGATGAAGTTCCTACAGTAGATTTGATGGCTGATAAAAGTGCGGTTTGCGAAGGAAATTCAATTACCCTTACCGCAGTAATCAAACAAGGAGGAGGATCAAATCCGAAATTTACTTTCAAAGATGGAAAAGGAACAGTGCTTGGTACTGCGCTTCAATCTTCCAATACAATTACCACCTCAAATTTAAATGCAAGTCAATCTTATACGGTTGAAATGTTGAGCAATTCTACATGTTTATTGGCTGGCGCTCCTAATCCTATTTTGAGTAAAGTTGTCAATGTCAAGGTGGATTCTATTCCTTTAAATGTTTCTGCGGGAATGGATCAAAGTATTTGTACGGCTACGTTTACACTTGCTGGTTCTGATCCTAAACCTGGAGTTGGTGTGTGGACCGTGAAATCAGGTGCAGGAAGTTTCAGCAACAGTGGTCTTTACAATAGTAATGTGAGTAATATTGGTGCAGATAGCAATGAATATACCTGGACGGTAACCAACGGTGTTTGTGCTTCAGTGAGTAAAACCGTTACAATCAATCATAAATCAACCATGGTTCCGCCTGATGCTGGAGTTGATCAAAACGTTTGTTTTGGAAATACCATTCACCTGAATGCGACTGCATTGGCGCTTGGAGAAACAGGTATTTGGTCCATAACGCCAAACACAGCAACGATAACCAGCAATTCAAATCCTATTACAACAATAACCAATGCTGCTGCCGGTGTTTATAAAGTGAAATGGTCCATTAGTAATGGCGTTTGTGCTAATGTTTCAGATTCTTTAACAGTAACAATTACTGATAAACCTGCTGCGCCAATCGCTATTTTAGGGGATACCGTTGGATGTCAGGGACAAACGGTCATTGAAAATATCGCTTTGGTCGCTGGAGCTACCAGTTATGCCTGGACAATTACCGGTGCAACCGGATTTTCAACAACCAACAGCATACAGGGAATTTTGGGCACAGGAAATAAAGCAACATTTTCGGTAGCTGCGGTGAATGGTTGTGGTTCAAGTGATACTATTAGCA
This sequence comes from Bifidobacterium breve, assembly GCA_943325655.2. Taxonomy (GTDB): domain Bacteria; phylum Bacteroidota; class Bacteroidia; order Cytophagales; family UBA9547; genus CALPQG02. Next base: position 2,295 of record CALPQG020000081.1, read on the forward strand.
AAGAGGTGACCATCAAAGCAGTTCCAAATGCGCCAGTATTTTCTACCACAATTGTTGGTAATAATCCTGTCAGTATTTGTGCAAATTCAACAGCAGTTTATAGTGTAGATACTGTCAAAGGAGAGACCTATACTTGGTCCTGGAAAAATGGTGCGAACCAAACGAATACTGCGATTTACAATGGAAGTATTTCTACCCTTGTTACTAATGTAAGCACCACAATTACAGATACATTAACAGTAAGCGCAAGCAATACTTGTGGTGTTGGTTCGTCTAAAAAAATAGGAGTAACCCTTAATCCTTTGCCAACCTTTACCATACCCAAAGACACCATGGTTTGTCAGGGAAATCCATTGCCTGATTTGAAATATTTATTGACCGGAAAAGCCAATTATACCATCAATTATACGCTTGATGCAACTCCTTTAACTGCCACTGCCACTAGCAATCAATTTACAATTAGTGCTGCTGCTGTAGGGAAATATCAAATTGTGTCGGTCACGGATGCCAATGGTTGTACCAATAATACTGCTTCTGCACAGTCGGTGGTATCTCAAATTTTAAGTCCTAAAGTTGATTATACCCTCAGTGCCGGCGTTACATGCGGAGGTTCAACTGTAATTTTAACACAAAGTGGTTCTGAATTGGGAGTGCAATACATGGTGTATAAAAAAGAAGGTTTGGTTAGAACTTTACTGACCAATTATACCGGAGATGGCAAAGCAATGAGCACCAGTTTGGTTACTTCAAGTTTAAATACAGGTCAAACGATGATTGAAGTCGATGCCATCGGCTGTTCTTCCAACACATTTACAGATACCGCTACGGTTACTGTTTTGGGTAAACTCGGTGCGATTACAGGTAAATCAATTATCTGTAACAATGACAATAAAAATGTGAGCTATTCCATTACACCTTTCCCTGGGGTAAGTGTATACAAATGGACATTAAGTAATCCTGACGGCGCTGTTGTAGGAAGTGATAGTGGTTCAACAGTAGCGGTAAATTTTGGCAATGCTGCCAGTTACACTTTAACTGTGGTGGCTAAAGTTGGTGGCCAAGTATGTTTAGCTAGTTCAAACAATTTGACCATTCTTCAAAAATCAGCTTATCAGGGAGATACTTTAAAGGTAAGTCAGGATACCATCTGTGCTGACGAATATATTACCTTATCTATTCCTTCCAAAACAGCAACTTCCTACCAGCACTGGACTTTTCCTTTGGGTGCAGTAAGTACAGCGGATAGTTTGAGTTTTCTATTGAAACCTACGCAATCAGGGACAATTTCTGTACAACCTACGGATGCCTGTCAAACAGTGATTGCGCCACTTACCAAAAATATTGTGGTGTATAAAACCCCATTGGCCGACGCAGGAACAGACTTTAATTTACAGGGTTATCCGGTAAACCTTGTGCTGTCAGGCCAAAATGTGTCTGCAGAATCAGGGGTGCAATACCATTACAATTGGATGGTAAGCAAAGGCACTGCTGATATCATTGGAGCGACAACGTTAACGCCTATGGTGAATCCTAAAGTGGTAGAAACCCGTTATGTGTTGACAGTAAGTACTCCAGACCAAAAGTGTGTTTCTTCTGATTCGGTGAATGTAAGGTTTGAAATTCAGATTTCGCCTCCCTTAATTTTTAGTCCAAATGGTGATTCCAAAAATGATTATTGGAACATCACCGGGCTAGAGTATTTTCCAAATGCCACTGTTGAAATCTTTAACCAATGGGGATTGAAAATTTACAGTAAAACAGGAGAATATACTGCTGAGCCTTGGGATGGAGGAAACGAACCAATTGCAACGTACTATTATACGATTGTGCCAAATGTGCCTGGATTAGAAGCTAAGGTGGGTTCTGTTACCATTGTCAGGTAAGAACATTTGTAATCAATGTAGATTTATGAATTTTAAGAAATTCAAATGATTCAATAATTGTATTCGACACACATTATTTCAGGGGGAGAAATGAAGATGATAAAGTTCATATTGATATTCACGATAGTCATTTTGACGATAAGTAATCTTTTTGGTCAACAACAAAGTCAGTATAGTCAATACATGCTGAATTATTATTTGATCAATCCAGCAGTAAGTGGAACGGAAGATTATTTAGATATAAAAATGGCTTACAGGACGCAATGGATAGGCATAGACAACGCGCCCAAAAACTATTATGTCACTGCACATACACCTTTAGGAAAGTTACATGGAGCACATGATAGTAAAAGAGCCAACAAAAAAATGTTAAGTCACCATTCTGTTGGAGGAATGGTGAACGGACAATCGGCTGGACCACTAAGACGCTTGTCCGGCTATGCCTCTTATGCTTTTCATTTGCCATTGGATCCAAAACATTACCTTTCCCTTGGTGCTCAGATGGGGGGCATTCAATATTCCCTTCAACCTGTAATTTCTGCAGGACAAGATCCCAGTGATGCTACCATTACCAATTTTAGTGCTTTTAATCCTGATGGAAGTGTTGGTTTATGGTTTTATTCCATCGATTATTTTATGGGGCTTTCGGTGACCCAAATATTTGACAATAAGTTGGATCCAAATTTTTCGGACCAATACAATTCAACATTGAACAGGCATTATTATTTCACAGGAGGCTATGATATTAAAGTGAATAAACACACCCTATTGATTCCATCCACCTTGTTGAAATTTTCAAATCATGCTTTTCAAGCAGATATCAATGCCAAATTAAAATACAATGGCAATATTTGGGGTGGATTGAGTTTGCGTCCTCAAGATGCTTTGGTGGTGATGTTGGGAGCAGTAGTAGCAAGAAAAATAGAAGTGGGCGTGTCTTATGACTTTACTTTTTCGGGACTTAGGGTGGCCTCTAAAGGTTCCTGCGAATTGGTGTTGGGCTATAGGTTTGACCAAAATGCGAGTATCATAAGCCCTTCAGATTTTTGGTAAAAGGTAATTTTTTCGGTGGAGGAGAAAAAGAAAAATCCTTTCTCAGAACCTGTTCAGTTATGAAAAAGGATTTTGCAGAGAATTAAGTCTGCTTTAAGTCTGCTGTTTGTCTGGCGCAAGACTTGCACTTTTGCGATGACTTGTGCCAAATGTCATTAAAGTCGGGTCACACGATAAAGTTGGGGAGGAGTATTGTAATCATAATTTGTTTAATGGTAGATGTTGGTTTGCATATAACACTTTTTGTGTTTTTTTAACAGCATTTAGTTTAATCGTCTCATTTGTAATGTTTATGTCCTGGATATATATATATTCAATTTGACTTTACATGTTTTAATGGGTAAGTATTAAATGGTTAATAATGGCTTGAGATTTTGCGATAGGGATAGTCCCGATGTTTCGGGATTGTTTGATCCCGCTTTTCGCGGGAGAGTGCCGAAAGCCCGGTTATCGCCCTAAAAACTCTAAAAATAATGTTTATACCTTAATAATGACCCTAAAGTTTTTCACTATTGATGAGTTCAAATTATATCAACCTGCAACAAATCAAATAGAACCACCAATTCCTTAGTCCCCATAAAAATAGTGTGAGCCTTAAAGTCTTCAGGTTTCAATTGTTATTTTTAAAATTGATTGGTAACGCATTGATAACGTGTTCCAAACCTTCGTTGTAAACAAGTACTAGAGGTTTACATATTGGCCTTGGAAACAAGGACTAGTGGTATACTATTTTTTTGCAGGCGTTGGAAACGCCAATTCCTAAAATCCTCGTTGTAAACGAGGACTAGTGGTAAGCGAAAGTAAAAGGTGAATTCATCCCCCTTTTACTTTCGCTTACCACTAATTTTACCATTCTATTCTACCGCCATCTACAGCTTCACTAAACGTAATGGTGGCCGTACTTGAATTCGATGATGAACATGTTCCGGACTGCACTACCGCCCTATAATACGTTACGGAGCTTAAATTAGTGTAGGTATATGAAGTTGCAGTACTAGAAATTGTGGTAGGGGAGGCAAAATTACTCGCCGAACTACTTTCCCATCTCACCACACTTCCTGTATGTCCCGACAAGGTTAAGGTTCCTGAATTGCTTCCTGGACATACGGTGGCAGTACCACTCACTGAACCACCAACCGTGACCGGAGAAACGGTTATCGTTCCGGTGGCATTCACCGCCCCACAACCTCCTGTTAATGGAATACTGTAGCTGAATGTGCCCGATGCTGTTGGCGTACCTGAAATGGTGATTACATTTCCTGCCCAAGCGGCACTTACTCCTGCGGGTAAACCAGTAGCAGTACCAATGCCTGTGGCTCCAGTGGTTGTTCTAGTGATATTTGTCAAAGCAGTATTGATACATAAAGTAGGAGTGCTCGATGCTGTACCAGCTGTATTGGCTGCTGTTACGGTTATCGTTCCTGTGGCACTGACACTACCACCAAAACCTCCTGTCAATGGAATGCTATAGGCAAATGTACCCGAAGCAGTTGGCGTACCGCTAATAGTTATGGTATTACTTGCCCATGCTGCCGTAACACCCGCAGGTAATCCAGTGGCGGCACCAATACCTGTGGCACCTGTAGTGGCATGGGTAATATTGGTTAAGGCAGTATTGATACATAAAGTTGGGGTGCTTGAGGCTACTGCTGCCGTGTTAGAGGTTACAACAGTAATTGTTCCGGTAGCATTTACAGTACCACAGGCACCACGTAAAGGAATGCTGTAGTTAAAGGTTCCTGATGCCGTTGGTGTACCACTAATGGTTATGGTGTTGTTTGACCAAGCCACTGATACCCCTGCTGGTAAACCTGTGGCAGTACCAATACCGGTTGCGTTGGTAGTGGCATGGGTAATATTGGTTATGACAGTATTGATACCCACCGTTGGTGTACTTGAGGCTGCTGCAGCTGTCATAGTAGCGCCACCAGTCAAGCAAAATTTATTCTTTAAATAGGTTTCTACGTTGGTAATTTCTGCGCCACTCAATGCTCTATTGTAAATCATAAACTCCCCTATTCTAGAATGAGTAAACTCATTATATTGACCCTGATTCAAATTCCAACTCACCCCCGAGGCAGAATTTGTACCTGTAAGTGTTGCTAACAATACCCCATTTACCCTAACCGTTATATTATTAGTAGCGGCGTCTCGACTATAGCAATATAAAGTTTTCGTTTGTGTATTTGTAGTGGTGGCAATACCTGTATTGAGCACATTAGGATTACCGTCTAAGTATATACCGTTAGACGCTGTCGACCAGTTTGCCAAAAGACAATTACATTGTTGTGTACAAATTAATCTTCCATCAGCATCAGAAGGCAACAGTCTATGCATAGAGAATAGCGTCCAGCTAGTGCCTATGGCAGCAGCTGCAGGACCATTAAAGCCACCACTTAAAATCTCAACCGCTGGAAGGTTGTTTCCCCCAGCATCCGAAGCAATGACGGTAGGTCCAGCGACCGTGGTATAATGACGACCATTACCACTTTGGTCTTGCCATGATGTGCCAATGGCCGATACTCCTGCATCAGCTCTTAACCAAACATTCATTTGGCTTGAAACCCCTCCAGGAAACGCGACTACATTTATCGTTCCTGTCGCATTCACCGTACCACAACCTCCTGATAATGGAATGCTATAGTTATAATTTCCTGATGCTGTGGGTGTACCACTGATAGTAATCGTATTACTTGCCCAAGCTGCCGTTACGCCTGCAGGTAAACCCACAGCAGTGCCAATACCTGTGGCGCCTGTGGTGGTATGCGTAATATTCGTTAAGGCGGTATTGATATTTAAGGTTGGTGTACTTGATGCAGCCCCTGCTGTGTTGATGGTGACTGTGATTGTTCCTGTAGCATTCACAGTACCGCAACCACCTGTTAATGGAATAGTGTAGTTAAATGTACCTCCTGCCGTTGGTGTACCGCTGACGGTAATGGTGTTACTTGCCCAAGCAGCAGTAACGCCTGCTGGTAAGCCTGTGGCCGTTCCAATGCCTGTGGCATTTGTAGTGGTACGCGTAATATTGGTTAAAGCAGTACCTGCACACACTGTCGGCGTACTTGATGCCGTACCTGGAGTGTTGATTGGACCTCCTACCGTTATTGTTCCTGTGGCATTCGCTGTACCACAACCTCCAGTCAATGGAATGCTGTAGGCAAATGTACCCGTAGCAGTAGGTGTGCCACTGATGGTAATGGTGTTAC
>CALPQG020000082.1 GCA_943325655.2 Bifidobacterium breve
ACCTGAAAAAATCTTTCTGGAAAATCTTTTACAAAAGCATCCATTTTAAGTGAGCCAATTAAGTCAGCACATAAGGCCACCACATTTGGATTTGTTTTTCCCAATTCGTGAAGTCCTGCGCCGAAACCTGATCTGGTGTCTAATTTTTCTGTATAGGTAAATTTTTTCATCTGCTATTTTTGGTATTGGAAGGAATGTTAACAACAATTATTTATTGTATAATTTAATCATTGTAGTTGCACCTGGTTTTATTGTAAAGTATTGAACGTCTGTATGAATTGCTCCTTTTGAACCTTTTGCTCTAAATACAATTTTGTAATCACCTGGTTGCATTGGCATCAAGACTTTGCTGTTGTTGTCAAATTCATAGATCCATTTATGTTCTCCGGTATTTGGCATTACCTGGAATAAACTTCCCCAGCCAGCGGTGGAGATAGGAATACTGAAAACTCCTGGTTGTGGTATTTTAATGGTTGTAGTTTGACTTTGATTGATTTGCACATCTTTGAAAATCAATCTTGGTAAGGTCAGTACTTCAATGTCATAAGCACCAACAATGAATTTACTTTTTACGCCAACTTTATAATTATGCAAAGTATTGGAAGAATCTGTTTGTTTGACGATGGCATTTAAATTTTTATAATCATTGGCCCCCCCTTCAAAATTGACATTGAGTGTTCCTTGCGGACATTTAACTTCAATGATATTGTGTTTGCCTCCTTCAAGATACACATTGCGTTTGATTACAGCCGGAATAGTATTTACAATAACATCATAACTGATTACCCCATCAACTACTAAAGTATCAGGATTTCCATTGCCATCTAAATAATGTTCGAAGTCATATACCGCTTCTCCTGTTACGTTGTTTACAAACGTCACATCCACATTGGTTTCTGTTGGTTTGTCGTAAAGGTCTTGTAATTTGATGCTTACGGTAGTTGTATTTACCGTTTGACCAATGATTTTACCTAAAATGTTTTTGTATTGATTTACTGTTTTGGCTTCAAAAAATTGACCCATACAGTCAAAGGCTTTTCCCCAATCATCATCAACGCCTAAACCAATGATAAATGGTTTTAAAAATATTTTATTTTTTTGAAGAGCAAATGACAAGGCACAAGGATCTCCATTGCAAGATTCTAAACCATCTGTAATTAAGATAATTACGTTCCTGGCATTTGGGTCATTAGGAAAATCGTTGGCTGATTGTTCTAAGGAATAAGCAATTGGTGTATTTCCTCTTGGTACTAGTGTTTTTACTTTGGCTTTCACCAATTCAAAACTCTTTGGAGAAAAAGGAACTTCAAGTTTAGTATCCTTACAGTTTTGAAAAACTTTGTCATATTGATGGCCATAGCACCTCAAAGCAATTTCTAGATTTTTATTGCTTTTTAAGGAGTCAATCATTTCTATAAATACTTTTTTTGCATTGTTCATCCTTGTGTCACTCTCCCAAGTGGCAAGCATACTCCCCGAACAGTCGAATATAAATAATATGCGTGTTTTTTTAGGAAGTTCCTTATTCGCTAGGGCAACATTTGAAAGGGTAAATGTTGTGACCAGTATTGCTAAAAATACTTTTATAAGTTTATTCATTATTTAATTAGTAATCACCTAATGTTTCTTCTAATTGATCCAATGCTTTTGCTAATTGCTCGTCGTTTGGTGCAACACCATGCCATTTATGGGTGTGCATCATGAAATCTACTCCTGCACCCATTTGTGTTTCCATCATGAAAATTACAGGTTTGCCTTTGTGTAAAAGCGTTTTTTCTGCATTTTCAATGGCTTCAACAAGTTCCTGCATGTGGTTTCCATTTACGGTAACTACTTCCCAACCGAATGCTTTCCATTTTGCACCTAAGTCAATCAAGCTTAACACCTGATCGGTAGATCCGTCAATTTGTTGTCCGTTAACATCAACAAAAGCCATGAGGTTATCTACTTGATGATGCGCAGCATACATGGCAGCTTCCCAAACCTGCCCTTCTTGTTGTTCTCCATCTCCCATTAAACAGAAAACAGATTTGGTATCTTTATTTAATTTTTTTGCTTGTGCAGCGCCAATAGCAACGGATAACCCTTGTCCAAGTGAACCAGAAGCCATTCTAATGCCTTCAAGGTGTTCATGAGGTGTTGGGTGGCCTTGTAACCTTGAATTGAGTTTACGATGGGTTGCTAATTCTGAAATGTTGAAATAGCCAGCCCTGGCCAATGTGCTGTACCAAACTGCTGAAATATGACCATTTGACAAGAAAAACAAATCTTCTCCAATGCCATCCATGTTAAATTTTTTGTTGTGGTCCATTATTTTGAAATAAAGGGCAACAAATAAATCTGCGCATCCCAATGCACCACCCGGATGGCCATTTTTAGCACCATGTACCATTCTAAGGATGTCTCTTCGTACTTGAGAAGCTATTTTTTCTAATTCAGTGATTGCAATATTCTGGATTGACATTGGTCTTTATTATGGTTTAAAGCGGCAGCTTTATCTGATTAATTCTTTATCAAAGTTATGCAATTTGTTAAATCCTGAACAAAATGAAAAATTTATTGAGGTCAAAATTGATAATAATTGTAAATAATTAAATAAGTGATTCAATATATAAGTTATAACTGATTTAGAATCTGTGACGTATGGTCTTTGGTATCAACCTTTGCTATAATATTAATTATTTTGCCATTTTCGTCGATTACAAAAGTTGTTCTGGCAATTCCCATATAAGTTTTGCCATAGTTTGTCTTTTCAACCCAAACGCCAAATTGATTTACCATTGTTTTGTCAACATCAGCAATTAATGGAAAAGGCAAATCAAATTTTTTGATGAACTTCTGATGTGATAATTCTGAATCTATACTTACCCCCAAAATACTGAAACCTTGTTTTTGTAAGGCATCGTAATTGTCTCTTAAGTTGCAGGCTTCCACAGTACATCCAGGAGTATTGTCTTTAGGGTAAAAATAGATGACAAGTTTTTTGCCTTTATAATCAGAAATTTTGATGGTATTTCCGTTCTCGTCTTTGCCTTCAAATGAAGGTGCTTGGTCTCCTATATTCAGTGTCATGTTTTTATAATTTAGTGGAATAAATTTTAGTATTGCCGACTTTGTCTTTTACAGTAAGTACTAACTCTCCTTTGAGTATTTTATTATCAGGATTGTCAATCCAAATCAAATGTTTTTTATGTTCATGGTTAAATAAAATCCATTCACCATTCAGGGTCGCTGAAAATGATTCAATTCCTGCAGGGTAATCATCAATTTGGAATTTTACATTGTAAGGCGTTTTGCCCAAAAACTTAACTTCTGGTGCAGTGACATCAGCTCTCAACACAAATTTGCCAAGGTATTTGGTTTTGAAATCGAATAAATTTTCATTCCATTTTCCTCCCAAATACCTCAAACCTCCATTGTCACTCATTACGTAAGCGGCACATTTTTCTTTGTTTTCAACTGCTTCCTTAACTTTCAGGGTTACGAAATAGTCACTATAAATGGGCGTGAAATAATTGTTGATTTGATATACCTGTCCATTTTTTCTTTTGGTGTCGGGAGTATACCTGATTTGCAAAGGTAAGGTGTCGTACAAGGTGTTTTTTTGGAAATGGATATTCATGTGCTCATCGTAATGTTGTGTCACCATGTCTGGAGCTAACAGTGTTTTGAATAGGAATTTTTGTACCAATCCATTCACATAAATGGAATCTGGTAAGCCATCTCTCAAATCCCATAAAAATACCGTTTGATCACTTTTGGTGTAAGCACAGTTGACCATTTTTACCACATTCGGCATCGATACTTTTGCGGTTTTATAAGCGGCAGTAGCATTCAGTACCTTAATCTTCAATATGTTTTCATAGGTTTCAACAGCAATCTTTGGCGAAGCTTTCGGTGTGGCTAAAGGTTGGTTCAAACTTTCGTCTGAACCCGTAATGACAAACTTCATCACCGTTTGATTTCCATAAGCATCCCATACATTAATTTGAACCTGGTGCTTTAAGGTATCTGTAATTAATATCTTGCTTTTGAAATTGTTTTTATCGTAAATGGTCAACTTATTACCATCGTCCACATAGCATTTTTGGTAACTGTTTCCCATGGTTTTGGCGGTTTCAAAATCAATGTGGGCATTGATGTGTGAGGCAAATTCAAATGGGAAATTGACAATTTTGTGGTTATAGGTTTGTTTGTTGTCTACCAAAACTTCAATTCTATAAACACCATTCAGGTTTGAGGTGCCATTCTGGCGGTCATAAGCACCGATTTCAATGCCTAAAAAACCGTGGGCATCTATTTTATTTTCAATGGAATAGATACCTGATGGTTCTTTTTTTACTTTGAGTTCTTTTCTTCCAAATTCACCATTGATCCTGCTTTGGCTGTCAAATGTCCTGATGGCCATCCTGGAAATAATCGGAGGAATATTGTCCTTGATTTCATTGAATCCAAAGAGTAAAGGGTTGTACACATTGTTGCTGGTATCCCTGATTTCAAAATGCAAATGAGGTCCTCCTGAAGAACCTGTATTTCCTGAATAGGCAATAATTTCTCTTTTATGGTACTTGATTTGATTTTTTCCTAAGGTCAATTCTATTTCAAAAGTCTTGTTTTCATACTGCTTTTTTCTTACAAAATCGGCAAGAATTGGTTCCAGGGTTTCAAGATGTGCATACACGGTCACAAATCCGTTGGGGTGAACCATGTGAATGGTATTTCCATAACCTTTGGTAGAAATGTATACTTTGCTGATATAGCCATCGGCTGCTGCGTACACGGGTAAACCTGTGGTGTAATTGGTTTTAACATCCAGACCACAGTGAAAATGGTTGCTCCTCAATTCTCCCATATTTCCTGCAAGGTAATTTTGTTGTCCGGGTTGAATCGGAAACAAAAAATATCCTTTGGGGATTTCGAGAAATTGTTGGGCCGATAAGGTGGTTTTGAAGCCTGTAATACAGGTTATTATCAGAACAATATAGATCCTACTTAACATTTACTTCTAGTATTTTTTGATTGTCGATGAATGCTTCCAAACGGTCATTAATGGCAATAGGTCCGATTCCGTCAGGAGTTCCTGTGAAAATAAGGTCACCTTTTTTTAAGGTAAAGAATTGAGAAACATAAGCAATAAGGCTATCGATGGAATAATACATCTGGCTGGTATTGCTGCTTTGTTTCAGTGTTCCATTTTGTGTCAAACTGAAATTGATATTTTGAATATTTTCAAATTTATCTTTATGAATAAACTCAGAAATAGGAGCGGAGCCATTAAAACCTTTGGCAAGGTCCCAGGGTAATCCTGCTGCTTTGTATTTTTCTATCAGGTCTTTGGCGGTGAAGTCAATGCCTAAACCGATTTCCTGGTAATATTTGTGGGCAAATTTTTCTGCGATATTTTTTCCTTCCCGATCAATTTTCACAACCACTTCTACTTCAAAATTGATTTCTTTGGTAAATGTAGGGAAATAAAAGTCTTGGTTGTTTCGTAAAATGGCGGTGTCAGGTTTTGTAAAAATGATAGGTTCTGAAGGCTTTTGATTGCTATTTTCTCCATAATTTTTACCTACTCCTATGATTTTCATTTGTTATGAGGTTCTTTTGATTGCTTTGAATTGGAATGTTTTCGGAAAATTTCTATTCTTCAAACGATTAATCTGTAAATTTGCACACTAAAATCTGATAAGACAAATCTAATTGCTCGCTTATTTTTGGAATGGTATTTGATTAGCTAATTTTACATTCACTTATAACAGTTATTAACCATTTAAATTCATAATCATGAAAACGAATATCCTTAAAATTGGCGTGCTTGCTTTAGCCTTAGTTACATTAACCGATTGTGCAAGAACAGTAACTCGAATTGACGCTGACAAACAAATAGATTTAAGCGGAAGGTGGAACGATACAGACGCCAAATTGGTAGCTCAGGAAATGATTAAAGATGTATTGTCTCGTCAATGGAGAGAAAATTTTTTCAATAAAACCAACAAAAAACCTACCGTAATCGTGGGAATGATTACCAATAAATCTGCTGAATTTATTGAATCGGAAACATTTATCAAAGATATTGAAAAAGAATTCATCAATTCAGGAATGGTAAGGGTAGTTCAAAACAGTACTTTCAGAGAAAAATTAAGAACTGAAAGAGCCGATCAACAACAATTTGCTTCTCAGGATACACAAAAAAAATGGGGCAAAGAATTGGGCGCAGATTACATGTTGTTTGGTACCATCAACTCAATTGTTGACCAATACAATAAAAAGAAAACCCAGTTTTATAAAGTGAATTTAGAATTGGCAGACCTTGAAACCAACGAAATTGTTTGGTTGGGTGACAAAGAAATCAAGAAATTTATTCAGAATTAATTTGAATAGCCGCTTTTACAAGTTGAATTGATCCTCAGAAATCAACTGTAAAAGCGGTTTTTTTTTGTGCAATTTTGACAAATCCAAATTATAAATCATCCTTAAAATTTAAAATTTGATGCATATTAAGTACCTGTCAACCTGTTTTTTATTGGTAGTATTGTCATCATGCATGAGTTATTACCAAAGGCAAAGCAAATTTAACCATGAATTTGAGGCTGGAAATTTCGTGGAAGCTGAAAAAACAATGCTGGCAGACAAAAAAGGAGAAAATAGAAAAACCAGACTTTTACATTTTTTGAATTTAGGAACAGTAACATCACTTGAAGGAAAATTTGCAGAAAGCAATCAGTATTTTGAAACAGCCCATCTCCTGATTGAAGATTACCGTAAAAATGCAGTGGATGAAGCTCTAGCATTGCTGACCAATCCTAAAATGACCGAATACAAAGGGGAAGATTTTGAGAGTTTGTTGATTCATTATTACAAAGCCTTGAATTTTTTAAAAATCAATGACAAACAATCAGCATTGGTGGAAGTGAGGCGAATGAACAATAAGCTGAATGTATTGGAAAATAAATATACCAATGAAAATAAATATACCAAAGATGCTTTTGTGCAAAATTTAATGGGTATTGTTTATGATGCTTTGGGTGAAACCAATAACGCCTATACTGCTTATCGAAATGCTTACAATACCTACAAAGATGTGTACTCCAAACAATTTGGAATTAATGCTCCAATGCAATTAAAAAAAGATTTATTAAGGGCTTGTTTCAGAATGGGATTTGATACTGAACTGGACTTTTATGAACGAGAAACAGGCTTGAAGTATCAAAAAGCAACAGGTGATGGAACAGAATTGTTACTGTTTTGGAACAATGGATTGGGACCGGTAAAAGAGGAATGGAGTATAAATTTTACAGTTGTGCCAGGTGTTGGTGGGCAAGTGCTTTTCGTGAATGAAGAGTTGGGATTGTCGTTTCCATTTTATTTGCCACAGCAAAATCAAGGTCAGTCGTCAAGCTTAAATGATTTGAGAATTATTAGGGTGGCATTTCCTAAATATGTGGAACGGAAAACAATATACGACCAAGCTTATGTGGAATTGAATGGAGAAAAATATCCGCTAGAATTGGCTGAAAATATAAATGATATTGCTTTTAAATCTTTGAATGACAGGATGTTGCGTGAATTGGGGAATTCGTTGTTAAGATTGGCTATCAAGAAAATTGAAGAAGCCGAAATCAGAAAGCAAAGTGAAGGTTTGGCTACAGCGGTATCCATTTTTAATGCCATCAGCGAGCAGGCCGACACGCGCAATTGGCAATCTTTACCGCACAGCATTTATTATACCAGGGTACCCATTTCTGATTCAGTGAAAACCGTGAAGATGAATGTGTTGTCTAATGGACAAGTGAGTAATTCCTATGACGTAAATATTGATGCTGTAAAAGGAAGTACTTTTTTTACCACTTTCAATTCTTTAGAGCATTTGAATCCTCCTACTATGCAGTAGGGATTTTGTTTATGCATGTTTCAATGAATCTTCTAATCCGTTGGATGAAACAATGATTGATTGTCAGTGTTTTGCGTTAGCGATAGTCCCGATGCTTCGGGATTGTTTGAGCTCTTTTTTCTTATAAGGTGGTTTAACGACTGAATTCTTGTCTGAAAACAGGCACCTTATTAAGAAAAAAAGCGAGTGCCGAAAGCGCGACCCGAAGGGAAACGCCCTCAATAAGCTGAAAAGTAACAATTAATCTATTTATTTTAATAACTTATTTCAGCCAATATCTTAACTTCTACATTAAATCCATCAATAATTAATAAAACTTTCCGACATTTGGAATTCAACTAGCTGCTCTAAAATATGCCCAAATACCGTTTACTGACATTACAAGAATTACAATCACTAGAAAAAGAATTTGTGGATTATTTGGTAGTAAATGGCATTGTCGCTGACGATTGGTTGGCAATGAAAGCAAATGATTTGGTACAAGCCGAAGCCATCGTGGCCACTTTTAGCGATGTTGTTTTTGAAGCCATTTTA
>CALPQG020000083.1 GCA_943325655.2 Bifidobacterium breve
AATTACTTGGTTTGACACTTTTTATCAAACCAAGCAATGCCTCTCTTGTCCAATCAGGTTTGCGCAGATGAATGATTTCAATCCCTGCATCAAACAAAGCCTGTATTTTTTCAGCTTCATTTGGGATGTGATCGGGTGAAGAAATGACAATAATTTTGAATGCTGAATTTTGAATTTTGAATTGATTTTCCATTTAATTTAAAATTCAAAATTGAGAATTTAAAATTACAGAGATATACTTTCAGTGCGATGCACTAAAAGTATATCTCTGCCCCAGCGTCTTTAAACTCTTTGGCTTTTTCTTCCAAGCCTTTGTTTAAAGCCAAATCTTCTTCCAAACCTAATTTATCAGCATAGTCACGCACATCTTGCGTAATTTTCATAGAACAAAAATGAGGGCCACACATCGAACAGAAATGCGCTACTTTGGCACCATCTGCAGGCAAGGTTTCATCGTGAAATTCTCGTGCCGTATCAGGGTCTAAAGACAAGTTAAACTGGTCTTCCCAACGGAATTCAAACCTTGCTTTTGACAAAGCATTGTCTCTGTATTGTGCTCCTGGATGACCTTTTGCTAAATCGGCTGCATGCGCAGCAATTTTATACGCAATAATACCATCTTTCACATCTTTTTTATTGGGTAAGCCCAAATGTTCTTTTGGGGTTACATAACACAACATCGCTGTGCCAAACCAGCCAATCATGGCCGCACCAATGGCAGAAGTAATGTGGTCATAGCCTGGGGCAATATCAGTAGTCAAAGGACCTAAAGTATAAAATGGCGCTTCGTGACATTCTTTCAATTGTTTGTCCATGTTTTCTTTGATCATGTGCATCGGCACGTGACCTGGTCCTTCAATCATCACCTGAATGTCATGTTTCCAAGCAATTTTAGTCAATTCACCCAAGGTTTCTAATTCACCAAATTGCGCCGCATCATTGGCATCAGCAATAGAACCCGGACGTAAGCCATCTCCCAAAGAGAAGGCCACATCATAGGCTTTCATGATCTCACAAATTTCTTCAAAATGCGTGTACAAGAAATTTTCTTTGTGGTGCGCCAAACACCATTTCGCCATGATAGAACCACCACGAGACACAATTCCGGTGACACGTTTGGCTGTTAGCGGTACATACCTCAACAATACACCCGCGTGAATCGTGAAATAATCTACGCCTTGTTCGGCTTGCTCAATCAAGGTATCACGGAACAATTCCCAAGTCAAATCTTCGGCTTTGCCATTTACTTTTTCAAGTGCTTGGTAAATTGGCACGGTTCCTACTGGTACCGGACAGTTTCTGATAATCCATTCGCGGGTTTCGTGGATGTTTTTACCTGTAGACAAATCCATCAGTGTATCTCCACCCCAACGACAACTCCAAACGGCTTTTTCAACTTCTTCTGCAATGCTTGAACTCACCGCCGAGTTTCCAATATTGGTATTGATTTTCACCAAAAAATTACGGCCAATAATCATTGGCTCGCTTTCAGGATGGTTGATATTGGATGGGATAATGGCACGTCCTGCAGCGATTTCGTCTCTTACAAATTCAGGCGTGATCAAGTTTTTTGGAATATTCGCCCCAAAACTTTGACCAGCATGTTGGTGCCCCAAAGCCCCTCTGTTTTTATCGGCTAATATGGCCGCGTATTCATCTATGCGTTGGTTTTCACGGATAGCGATGTATTCCATTTCAGGGGTAATGATTCCTTTTTTGGCATAATGCAATTGCGAAACATTCATGCCTGGTTTTGCTTTCAATGGTTTTTTGAGGTGTTCAAAACGCAAGCTGTCAAGTTTGCTGTCGTTGAGTCTTTGTAAACCATATTCAGAAGAAATTTCAGTCATCTGGTCCACATCACCACGGTCTAAAATCCATTGTTCACGCAAACGAGGCAAGCCTTTTTCTAGGTCAATGGTGATGTTTTCATCTGTAAAAGGACCACTGGTGTCGTATACCGTTACCGTTGGATTTTGCTCTACTTTGTTAGCGCCATTTAATTTATGAACCGTATCCGTCAATACGATTTCTCTCATCGCGACTTGAATATTGTGAATTTTCCCCTGCACATAAATCTTACGTGAGCCAGTTAGCGGGTTGCGAGTAATTGTATTTTCCATGTTGTTTTTGAATTGTGTACTACGTCTTGTGTACGGTGTATTTTTAATTTTCTTTTTTCTTGATTCCCCATTTGTTTTACGCTGTACCCTGTACTCAGTACCCTATACGCTGTACTCTGATCATCACCCGCCTTGTGTAGCTTTGATGACCATGATGTCATCGTGATGGTTTAATACATGACTTGACCAGTTGTTTTTTGAAATTACTTTTTGGTGCACGGCTACTGCCAATCCTGTTGTTTCGTGCAAATTGACCGCAACAAGGAAATCAAGCAGCGTAGCATTGTCTGGTAGATCAACAAGTTGATGGTTGAATTTTATTGTCATGTTCTAAATGTCATTGTCTCCCCATAAAACTTTAGGCGGCAAGCATGCCATCGTCAAAACGAATACCGAGACCATTGAACGCAAAAAGAAGGGATTAGCAGAGAGGAAGTTGCAAAAAAATGTTTTGCAAAACTATCATACTTTTCCCTCCGCAGGTGCTAGCCTGTTCAGGTTCAAAGGGTATTTCTCAGTTCGCCACGGCGGACACCCCTAAAGTGTGACGCTAAAGTAAGGTAAATGTTTTGATAATGAAAAGAATGGAGGGGAAATATTAAGAAATAGTCAGATTAAATATTTTACTGCTACCCATAAAATAGTTATTCAGAAATATCAAATTTGAATCATAATTTACAACTAAACGAATTGCTGTTAACATCAAACTTAATCTATTCAAAAGCATTAAAAATTTTACATAAAAGTTGTAATCATACTTATAACTTTTGTACATTTGAGCATAAGTTATAAGTATGATTATAAAAAGTAACATACCAAAAAGTATTCATCAAAGACCAATTTACCTTGATGTTGTAAAACCATTTATCGGGAAACAGCTCATAAAAGTACTTACTGGTCAGCGTAGAGTAGGGAAAAGCTATTTATTGTTTCAACTCATGGAAGAAATCAATTTAACTGATCCATCAGCTGCAATCATTTACATTAATAAAGAAGATTTGGCATTTTCTTTTATTCAAAATGGGAATGATTTAAATGATTATGTTCAAAAAGAGAAAATAAGTGGAATTAAAAATTACATTTTTATAGATGAAATCCAGGATATTCAGCACTTTGAAAATGGTTTACGTTCTCTGGCCTTGGATGAAAATATAGATATTTATTGTACTGGCAGCAATGCCAATTTACTGTCAGGTGAACTCGCGAGTTACCTAAGTGGAAGGTATATTGAAATCCCAGTTTATAGTTTGTCTTATATAGAATTTATTGATTTTCACAAACTCACAAATAATAATGAAACAGTAGAAAAATATTTAAAATATGGTGGACTACCATATTTAATCCATTTACCATTACAAGACCATATTGTATTTGAATATATAAAAAACATATATCAAACGATATTATACAAAGACATTATTCAAAGACATGGCATTAGAAACATTCATTTTTTGGAGAAATTAGTACAGTTTGTGGCCAATAATATTGGAAGTCTATTTTCATCAAAAAAAATAAGTGATTCCCTAAAATCTCAGGGAACGAAATTAGCTCCCAATCAAGTACAAGCCTACATCAAACACCTAACTGATGCATTTATCATCCACAAAGTAGAACGATATGATATTGTCGGGAAACGAATTTTTGAGACCAGTGAAAAATATTACTTTGAAAACTTAGGTATCAGAAATGGCATTGGAGGTTATAAACCAGATGATAAAGGTAAATTATTAGAAAATGTCGTTTATAATCATTTACTTATAAAAGGATATAAAGTTTTTGTTGGTATTATGCACCCTGAAGAAATTGATTTCGTAGCCGAAAAAAATGGCGAAAAATTATATATTCAGGTTGCATTAAATTTAATAGAAGAAAAAACGATTGAAAGAGAATTTGGCAATTTGCTTAAAATCAAAGATCAATACCCTAAAATGGTCATTACTTTAGATGAATTTTCAGGAAACACCTATGAGGGAATTCAGGCTATTTCCTTGAGAAAATTTTTAAGTGAATAATCCATTTCAAAAATCAAAAAACCTTCCATATTTTCAGGAAGGATTTTGATTACCTATAATAACTTTTAAAATTCAAATAACCCACAATTTGATCATTGACCGTTCCTGGAATGCGGTAATAAACAATGACGTCATACGTATTTTCAGTTTGCACATAACTTCCTTCCAGCTCAATTTCATTTTTGGGATTGACCTTATTTTTTATCACGTATTCATAATTGTAATACCCCTGCTTCAAAGGAACCTTTAATTTGTAACAGGCACAGGTTGAATCATAGCGCATCGCAAATTTATTCTGAAGTTCCCAATTGCTCAATTCCCCAAAAATATACACTTTGGACTCCAACAATTCATCTTTCAATTTCAACCTGAAATTCGTCGGGATATAATCGGCATTGATAAATCCTTCACCCGTTTCTTTTTTCTCAATAATAAATTTACCATTGATATCAGGCTGTTGGTTATATGCTGGGAAATTACGGTTCTTGTCTTCCATAATATTTACCTCAATTTTGCCATTGTCACGGCGTATATTTTCAATATTTACACCTGGCGTAATCACACTCCTCGTATCAAATGAGCGCCATTCGTTGCCCCCTGGAAAAGTATTTTCTCCGGAGAAATAAGCATAATCTAAGGTCTTTTCAAACTCCCTGATGTACAGGGGACGCAGGTTGTAAATGGCATTGTCCCAACGGTAATTTTGACGAATCACCACTTTAATATCTTGAGGTGCAACAATGTTCATGGTAGCATAATTGATGGTCAAATCAACCTGTTGGTGTGAATCTCTTTGTGATCCCATGGTAGAATAACGGAATTTATTCCCTATAGCCAAGGGCTCGGTATAAATCACCAGTCGTTTGGTAATCACATATTCGTCCTGGTTGCCATCTCGGGTGACTACAATCAAATAATTGCCTGAAACTTTGACCCTTGGCAATTGAAATTTATAATGCATATAAGGCACCAAAGTATTGACGGACACGCTATAAGTGCTGATTAAAAAATCGTTGTAATCAGACAGGTATTGAATTTCGCTCAGCATGGAAGGCGTCCAATCGGCATTGCAATGAATAAACCTGACATTGTAAGTGGCATAAGTAGTTCCTAAATCATCAAACTCCAACATCAATGGAGTTGATTGAGACAGGTGCGAAAGGGCTGGTTGCATGATGTCATTCGGACTTCCGGTATAAGGATATAATAGCGCTGTCCTGATTCGGTCTTCGTAAATGACATCTTCGTATTTCAATGTCTTTTTGTTGTAATAACTTACCGTATTGCCACCGCCCGTACCTTGTTGTGAAACAGGCACGCAGGAAGAGAATACAATATTAAATACAAGTAATAATAGAAGGCAATTTTTCATTTTCTATTTTATTGATTAAAATACCCTATAGTTCTAGAATTCCTCAACTCATTTGAGGAATTTAGAAACAAAAGGTTAATGACGACACAAACCATAGCGAAAGTTTACGCCAACTAAAGTTTGTGAAGGCACCATCAGGTGTCAGGTGAAAACACTTGACACGGCATTATAAGGATATGAATATTAAAATGATGGTATGTTTCATATTTTTTGTTTTCTGTTTACAAGTTATCGGTTTACGAGTTTTATTGTAATTTGCTAAATGGCTGATAACTTGATAACCGTAAACCGATAACTATATTAGCTTTTTTCCAACACTTCAATCTGTACCACCAAAGTTTCCCAGGAAGCATTTAAGGCAAACAGTTGTTTGTTAGTTTTGTCAAATTTATCATTGGCAAGGCTGAGTTTATCAACATTGCCATATACTTCAGGCTTAGACAATTCTTCTTCAATTAGTTTTTTTGCATCTTCAAGGGCTTCAATTTGATTTTCAACCTCTATCAATTGGTGCTGTAATTTTTTGATCTCTTTCCTGGTCAAATCAGTTTGCACTAGCGCCACAGGTGCTGGAGCCAATTTTGCTTCTTTTTTCTGTTCGGCTTTTGAAGGGGCATTGCGTTCTTTCTCCTTGCGCCACACTTCATATTCGTGATAGGTACCCGGATATTCTTTGATTTCTTCGTCTTCGATGTACCAAATTTTGGTAGCTATCTGGGTAATAAAATGTCTATCATGAGAAATTGCGACAAAAGTACCTTCATATTGTATCAAGGCCTGGATCAAAATATTCACCGACATCATGTCAAGGTGATTGGTAGGCTCATCGAGCAACAGGAAGTTGGCTTCTGAAATTAGGGTTTTGGCCAATGCCACACGTGATTTTTCACCACCCGAAAGTACTTTAATTTTCTTAAACGCATCATCCCCTGAAAACAAGAAACAGCCTAAAATGCCACGCAATTCCATCTCAGTTTTTTTACTGCCAGCGGCAGCAAGTTCTTCTAATAGGGTATTTTCAATGTTCAAGGATTCCAATTGGTGCTGGGCAAAAAATGATTTTACCACATTATGACCTTCTCTTCTTTCTCCGTCAATTTCTTCTCCCCCATCAATAATTCTAAGTAAGGTAGATTTTCCTTTTCCATTGGCACCAATCAAGGCTATTTTGTCGCCTCTTTCAATCACCCCATTGGCACCTTTTAAAATGGTACGTGGAGGGTAACTTTTGTTGATGTTTTCTAAATGAAGCACATACCTTCCTGGGTGATTGGTGAAGTTGAATTTGAAATTCACCTTGGCCGATTCATCCATTACGTCGTCGATAATATCCAAACGCTCCAGGGCTTTTACACGTGATTGTACGAGTGAAGCTTTGGAAGCTTTAGACCTAAATCTTTCGATAAATTTCTCTGCTTGTTTGATTTGACTTTGTTGGTTTTCAAAAGCACCCTTTTGAATTTCTTTGCGCAGTTCTTTTTCTTCTAAGTAGAAGCTGTAATTTCCTGCATATACATTCAACCTGCCGTTTTGCACTTCCACGATGCTGGTTACTGCTCCATCTAAAAATTGCCTGTCATGCGAAACAATAATCAAGGCGCCTTCATAAGAACTTAAATAATTTTCAATCCACTGAATAGAAGGTAAATCCATGTGGTTGGTAGGCTCATCGAGCATCAGTAAAGAGGGCTTTTGCAACAGCAATTTGGCCAACATGACACGCATTCTCCACCCACCTGAAAATTCTTTTAATGGTCGGGGTAAATCTTCCGTTGTAAAACCAAGACCTTCCAAAATTTCTTCGGTCTTGTTTTGCATGTTGTAACCATCCAAACGGTCAAACTCATCCTGAAGCTTCGCCAATTTATCTACTTGCTTGTCTTCGTAATTTACTTCCATTTCATGAAGCACTTCGTCGATTTCTTTTTGCACCTGTACCGCACGCTCAAAGGCTTGCATGGCCACATCCAAAATACTGTCGTCAGACAAGTACGACATCAAATCTTGGTTCAGGAAACCAATCGTACATTCATTGCTCTTGCTAATATTTCCACCATCGGGTTGGTATTCTCCATTAATGATTCTTAATAAAGTAGATTTCCCTGTTCCGTTGGCGCCAATAAGCCCTATTTTATCTTTTGGTTTGATATGCAAAGAAGCTTCATCATACATTGCACGACTGCCAAAATAGAAAGAAAGGTTACTGATAGATAGCATTGGGTTGTTGTTTCTAGAAATGAATTTTTAACGAACGACAAAAATACAATTAAAGACTGGATATATAATGAGGAGTTTTGAGTTTTTAATGTTGCGTAACAGTCGAACAATTATTAAAATCAAATCATTCCAGATGATTAAAACAGTAAGCAAACAAATTAAAATAAAAAATCACGCTATTGATAGAGGCATTTGTTTGTGATAAAGTAAATCGTCTTTTTTCAGCAATTTATTAGTCTTCACAAAAATCTTATAGGTCATTTTTTATGGTTCCAAAAGTCTATATCTACAATACAAATCAGTATTGCTATACACCTAAAAGTAACAATGGTCATTTCTATTGGTGATAAAAATTTGGGTTTCATTCTTTTTGTAATAATATTTCCAAATTATACCCTATTTTTTTGAGAATCGTTTTCATTAATTCCTACAAAATGATAGTTTTGTAAAGAGAAAGTATATTCAAATTTTAAATATCAAAATACAATGAAAGTATCTGTAGTAGGTGCAGGAGCAGTTGGAGCAAGCTGTGCAGAATATATAGCGATTCAAAATGTTGCTTCTGAAGTAGTAATCGTTGATATCAAAGAAAAGTTTGCTGAAGGAAAAGCAATGGATTTGATGCAAACAGCATCTTTATTGGGTTTTGATACGCAAATTATCGGAAGTACCAATGACTATTCTAAAACTGCGG
>CALPQG020000084.1 GCA_943325655.2 Bifidobacterium breve
AACTTTCAAGTCTTTGATGCTACCCATACTTCACAATAAAGTTTTCCCGCCCGATGTATTGGTGCCATTGCAGTTATACCTCAAAAATGCGGGTGCATCGTCCTGTTCCGACCCGCAGTTGTTAAAAGCTTTACAACAATATGATCATTGGCACGATGGTTTGGTATACCTTTCTGACATTAAGGAAGGGGAACTGTTCGAGTTCAATAAGCGCATATTTAGAAAGCATGAATTAAGACGTACAAGAGCACTTTGTGTTGATGTGAGCAATGACAAACGGTACTTAATTGCAGAAGTCGCCAAGGTGAGCAGAAAGACTGTATAGTTAAGAGTTCTCAGTTTAGAGTTAAGAGTTTTTTTGTTCTTTGAAAAAATATCAGGAATAGATTAAACTGAAAACGTTAAAAAGAAAACTCTAAACTGAGAACTCTAAACTCTAAACTTAAAAACTTGAACCGAAAATTGAAAATTCTTTATATCCATCAGTATTTTAAAACACCCCAGGAAGGAGGCGGAATTCGTTCTTACCACATCGCGAAAGCAATGGTAGCTGCTGGACATGAAGTGGAAATGCTTACTGCGCACAATCAACCTGAGTATGTTAAGATAAATATAGAAGGCATTACAGTACATTACCTGCCTGTAGCCTATGACAATTCTTTTTCTAAAATAAGGCGAATAATGTCCTTCATGTCATTTTTTTTAAAAGCGACTAAGTTGTCATTTAAATTGAAAAAAGACCTGATTTACGCCACCAGCACCCCATTATCAATTGGTGCAATTGCTTTGTGTGTGAAATGGATTACGAAAACGCCGTACATTTTTGAAGTCAGGGATTTGTGGCCCAAAGTTCCTATTGAGCTGGGCTTTATTCGAAACCGTTTTGTAATTGGTGTTTTGAATTCTCTTGAAAAACTAATTTATAAAAATGCCAAACATATTATTGCTCTATCGCCTGGTATAAAACAGCATATCAGTCAATTTAATACGCCAATTGCTATCGTTCCTAATTTTGCAGATACGGCTTTTTTTCAAGCCACCGAAACACCTGTTAACGATAAACTCACCATTTCTTATATTGGTACAATAGGATTTGCAAATGGATTGGACACACTGATTGATTTGGCTATTGTTGCTCAAAATAGTTATCCCAATCAATTTCAGTTCAATATCATGGGAGATGGTGCTGAAAAAAATAAGCTTCAGGCTAAAGTTACTGCTTCAGGCATTTGTAATGTTACTTTTCATGACTTTTCTGGTAAAGAAAAAGTGCGACTGTTAATGCAAAATGCTGATGTCATGTATGTTTCCTTTGCTCCTTTTCCTATACTAGGAGAAACGACAAGTCCAAACAAATTTTTTGATGCGCTTGCCATGAAAAAAGTGATTGTTGTTAATTTTGAAGGCTGGCTGAAGGAGCTTTTATTTACCCATCATGCCGGATTTTTTCATGACGCCAAGCATCATGACAAATTGCTACTACATCTTCTTGAAGCCAAAAAAAATGCAGTTCTTTGGGAAAACATGTCCCTTTCAAGTGAAAATTTGGCTATTAATAATTTTGAACTTAACCATCACCTGAGTAAGATTATTGGACTGCTTTAACTCCTTTTTTTGATTTTTTTTGTCACTGCATTCATGTCTTGTTTTTTATTTTCAAATTAAAGGGAGTTTTTGAACTCAAAAAAAATCCCTTTGAAATGATTTTTATACACTCTTTTTGTTGGACATAACTAGGACATTTTTGAGAAAATAATGTCTTTGTCGAAATTTTAAAAGGTCTTTTCTATTCTTAAATACCCCTATTTTCCCTTTTAATCAATCATTTTTACAAAAATGCAAAAAAGCTACATTTGTTTAGTGAAAAAAAATGATAGAATAGTACAATGCTTATTAGCCAAAACTTTTTTAGATTTGTGTGTTCCCTAAATCAAATCAAGAATAAAAGTGCGTTGTGGATGTGCAAACCATTTTCTGCTACAAACTTGCATTTATAAGTGTTAAACATGTATTTGTTAAATTGATTAAACCTGAAGCATGAAAAATAAACTGACTACACTTCTTTTGCTGCTGCTTTTCACCTTTGCTGCCAAAGCTCAAATTATTGAAAAAGAACATGTTACTCAAGAGTTAACCATTCGTCCTAATTATAAAAATATAGTAGGCTATTATACTTCTTGGGAATGGTACAAAAGGGCTGGCCTTACCGCTCCGGGTAATATGGATTTCTCTAAATATACCATCATCAATTATTCGTTTTTTCAAACAGACAAAGAGGGGAACTTGTGGGGAACAGATGCTTGGGCAGATTCAATTTTGCTGAGAGGTAAATACGATTACAATGATCCAATTCAACCTGCTTATTTTCCCAATACGTCTTTAATTGATTTGGCTCACGTGGCTGGTGCAAAAGTAATGGTGTCTATTGGTGGTTGGACATTGTCAGAAACTTTTCCTGTAATGGCTTCTACGGCAAAAGGAAGAGCAAATTTTGCCCATAACTGTGTCTTACTTTTACACAGGTATAGTTTTGATGGGATAGACATTGACTGGGAATATCCTTGTTATGCTGAACATAAGGGTACGCCAGCCGATAAAGAAAATTTTACACTATTAATGAAGGCTATTCGTGATTCGATAGATGTTTATGGCACTAAAGTAAATCAAAAAATGCTTTTAACCGCTGCTTTTGGTGCACAAGATGTTAGAAATGAAGCGATTGAATGGGATAAGTTAAAAGATATCATGGATTTCTTTAACATGATGTGTTATGATTATAATGGTAGCTGGAGTGAAAATGCTTCTTTTAATGCGCCATTGTATGCGCCCGCTGTAGGTGATACCAATGCCTTAGACAATACTTTTAGGCGTTTGGTGCATAAATACCATGTTTCTCCAAAACAAATTAATTTAGGGGTAGCCTTTTATGGCAGGTCTTTAATGGGTAAAGAAGGCACCAAATTAGACATTTATGGTACTGAACACAAGGGTTGCCAAGATACCATTACTTTCGTTCCTGATTTAGGGGGAAGTTTATATTGGAATATTCTTTTACAAAAAGATAAGTTCGATGAAAAATGGGATGATAAAGTGCAAAATCCTTATTTGATAGGAAAAACGGTCAATACGTATTTAGATTATGATGACCCTCGCTCTATTAAACTGAAAGCACAATATGTAAAAGACAAAGAAGCTGCCGGGGTAATTATTTGGGAAATTTCTGGTGATGTGGTTGAAAAAGGGGTTGGATCGGGTGTAGTGGCATCCACTCCTTTGATTGATGCCTTGAACTCGGTTTTACAAACAGCTCGCAAAAAACCTATTCCTAGACGCTGGAGGGATCCTGTAGTGAAAATTGAAAAAGAAAAAGGTTGGAGAGCGAAAGCCATCAAACAAAATATTAAAAATATTTATAAAAAAGGAGAAACGCCTACTTCCAAACAATAGGTGCGTGTGCAATAAAATAAACTAATTAACCTAAAGAAAGTATTTTAATGCTGAAAAATTACTTTACAAAAGTCTCTAGTCTCTTGCTTTGTGCGTCATGTTTAGGTACCAACCTATATGCCTCAGCAAAATCAGACAGTACTTCCTCGCAACAGAATTTTGCTAGCAACGCTCCTCAAGAGTTAGGCTTGGTAAATTCTTACCTAAGATCCTTAAAACTTCGTTCGGCTGCCAAAACAAATGAGTTTGGCTATGAAAATGGCAGTAAATTAGGGCTATTCAAAAATGAAATCAATGTAAGTGGTACCGTTCGTTTCTTGACGATATACAGGGATATGGGCGATTCTTACGCGGATATGTCTACCTCCAAGAAAAATATTTCATTTGTTGATTCACCTATCAGTAATACGGGTGGATTTTGGAGTGGCTATCCTATGTTTGAGTTAAACATCGCTTCTAAATTCAGTAAGCACACTGACTTTAATGTGGGGTATTCTTTTATCAATTTCATGAAAGGAAATGCTTCTTCAGATGTTCCAAATAGCACTTTGCTTACCAATATGCAAAACCTAAGGGCTGGCGGTACATTCCATACAGCCATTGGTAAATTTGCTTTTCAAGCGGGGTCTATTCTTCCTGCCAAATTGAGTAAGTTTTCTATGGGCCAACCTATTTATAGAGATGATTATTTCGATCGTTTGCCTTGGGATTGGTATAGAAATTCTTTCTTGAGGTACGAAGACTACTACAACATCAAGTTAAACATGGGTGGTCAAAATGAAGGGCGTGCTTTGTTCTCTGGCTTAACCATGAATGGTAACATTATTCCTTTAGGACTTAATTTTACTGCTTTGTATGGTAGGTCAAGTCAAACAGCACCTTATTCAACGCAAACAGGCGCGTTTTTTCCAAGTATTTTATACGGTGGCCGTTTAGAGAAATCTTTGTTTACCAAAGATGTAAATGGTAAATATGCTTTCAACTATTATAGAAGAGAAGCGGATGTTGATAATTTTTCTGGCATTGCTGATAACAATCAAATGATGACATTGGATGCTGATATGCAATTCAAAGGCTTGAAATTGGTTGGGGAAGTTGCTTTTTCGCAAATTAACAATACCGTAACCGATACTTTTAAAGTGGTGCCTAGAGAACTTCCTCCATTGCACAGGTCAGGGATTGGCTTTCAATTGAGAGCCGATGCGTCTAGAAAATTATTGCCTATTCCTTTGTCTGTTGACTTGTATTACATCGAAAAAAATGTAGTGAGTTTCGATGGTTCTATTCTCAATACCAATTCAAACTTCAGAACAAGTGGCATTGCTACCGAAAACAAATATGACCAAAACCTCTTGAACAATGTGGTGCAAGAAATTGGGCAATATGCCAACAATAGAAAAGGGATTACTTTAAAATCTAATTTTAAAATTCAAAAACTTTCTGTTGACTTGGGCTTAATGGTTTCTGAAGAAATTGAAAACATCAATGATTCTACCATCACTATTCAACACAGGGTAAACTCATTCACAAGATCTAGGTTCCATGCTTTCTTTATGGAAGGTGGTCCTTACAACAGGATTAGAAGTGTATTCAGAAGAGCGTACGAAAATATCGCCATTACCCAAGGAAATGCCAACAATAAAAAAGCTTTCAATGCGGCGGATGTATTGTTGATGTACAAAACGAAAATTTTTGGCAAAGACATCGTCTTAATGAATTACCATACTTATTCTACAGCAACCAGCCACATTAATTTGATGAATAATTTTAGCAACGATGCTTATACCCGTCAATATTATGTAGATGCGACCATTGCGTTCAAAGCCATGAAAAAAGTAATGGTGGTTGCCAATGCGGGTTATGAAAAGTTATTGGGCGGTGTAAATACTGTTAAAGACAAAGTTTCGGGAGGAACAGTGAATCAAAGGGGAAAATCATTAGGCTTCGGACTTGACTACGATTTCTTATCCACGGCAGGTTTGCATTTGCGTCACAAATGGTTTTCGCACGAAGATGTTAATTTTAGCTTAGACAAGTTCAATGGAACGGAAACTACCCTAGAATTAAAATTATTCTTCTAAAAAAACTTCAATCAATTCAGTATATCATTCTCATCATTAAAGAAATACAAAATGAAATTCAAAGCACTTATACTCCTTTCTTCAGTATGCTTGTCTGTAAATACATTCGTAAATGCCCAAAACGATTTTTACCTTAATGGAATGGGTAGGTTTCTGATCTCTGACAATAGACTAAATGGTGGAGCACTCGCCGGAAACACTACTACACCAAACAAAGGGGTAAGTGGTTACTCTATATTTGATTTAACACCCACCATTAAAGTGGGCGACAATTTAAAAGCATTGGTTACCCTTAGGTTAAAAAGCCCATTTGGGGCGTTCTTTGGTAATGGTACACAATACCAAATTCGTCAATTTCAAATCGGTGGTAAAATTGCTGGTTTGGTGACCTATGAAGTAGGCGATATCAATGTGGGTGAAGGCATGTCAAAATATGCCATGAACAACGCGGATGATTTATTTTACAAATACGAATCTCAAGTGTTTACACAAAGAAGACAAATTTTAGAATATGAAAATTTCAATTTTGGTAACAAATGGCGTTTACAAGGGGCACAAGCCCGCACAAAACTTGCCATAGGTGCTGTTGTTGATACCATTGGTGCGTATGGATTTGTAGTGAGAACCAATGCGACCAACGATGCAAACATCGCAGATAGAATTTTAACTGGTGGACGTTTGAGTTTTATTAAAAACAACATGTTGACTGCGCATGGAAATTATGTGGGCTTGTTAGATATTCCGGTTACAACCACTCAAAATGTGTATAAAAACCACGTTTTCATTGGTGATGCTACCTATGGTTTAGATTTAGGGGCAGTGGCTATCAAAGCGAATATTGAATCGGGTATTTCTACGTATGATTTCACTTCGCCTTCTGACTCGGTAAGTTATAAAGATTATTTTTACGATGGTGGTGTAAATGCTAATGTAAAAGGTTTGCAATTAAACTTCTTTGGTTCTTATAAAAATGTTGGTCCTCAATTTTATAATCCTGCTGCGCAAACCAGAAGATTAAATGTTGATAACAGTCAAGGTTTGTTCGGAACTATTGGTGCTAATCCAAGAGCCATGACCTTGTTTGATCGTTACAGCAATGAGTCGCAATACAACAGAAGCTTGGTGACTACTTTAGGTAATTTCATGCCTCAATACAACAACGCAAGTCCTTATGGTACGGCGACCCCAAACAGAACGGGTATCACACTTGGTTTGGCAACCGATACTTCTACGAAGATTATCAATGCGGAATTGAAATACGAAATCTTGAAAGAGATTATCGGAGAAAACATTGCCGACCTGCGTAATTTTAATGTATTGACTACGGGTGGTTCTTTTGACTTAGGGAAATTTATTGCTTCTGAAAGAAAATATATGTTTTTAGTGGGATACAGAAATGAAGCTACCACAAGAGATGGTTTAGCAAAAATTGATTTGAAAAACAGTTTGCTTGATGCTGGTTTGTCTATCGAAATTCTTAAAAAATTAGACCTGCTATTGGGCTACAAAAAACTTACTTCTGTAGGAAATGAGCTTATCTCTGCTCGTACCATTGTGAATAAAGTAGACATTGCCACGGCTTATAAATTTAACATCGCACAAGATATCCTTTCTACTGGTGTAAACATCAAGTTTTCTACCAATTCATTCTTGAACATGACTTATAATTGGTCTACCAATACTACTGGTACAACTTCAAACAATTATAACATCAACCAGTTCTTCTTGAATCTAACTGTTAATTTGTAAGACATTAAAATTTACATTATGAAATTTACGACTGTCTATAAATCTATCGTCATTACAGCCCTGTCCACCTTGGTGCTAGCTGCCTGTACGCGTTCGTCTAAAGAGGAAGCTTTTTTAGGCCCAAAGGTGCTTCCTGCACCTGAAGGGTTTGCTATTCAAGGTGATTCCTTAGGGTTTAAATTTACCAATAGTGGTACAAGTGTTGATTTTTTGACTGGTACTTCTTATTTTGAATCAAAGTTTTCTAGTGAAGTTAGCTGGAAAGTGGCTATAGTGAGTAGGGCAAATGGGGCTGTTAAAACCTTAACGGGTACCAGTGCTACTTTAGACAATGTTACTTGCCCTTGGAATGGTGAATCTGATTATCTTTTGTTTAGCAATGGGGATTCTTGTGATGCCAACTTAACCATTACAGGGTATGCAGATGCTGCAAATGTCCTAAAAAAGACTTCTAAATCTTTTGTGATAGCCAAGTCAAAAGATTATGAAAAGGTAATTAATGGTATTAACAATCATACCATTGTTGATTTTGAACCCTCTCCTGGTGCGCCTGGTTTAACTGTGCCTTATTCAGATGCCATGGATAGTCCTTTTATTTCTAAATCAGAATATAGCGACAGGGCGCATGGTAAATACTCGCTATACTGTGCTGGAAATGATTTGAGTAACAATGGTTACATCGGTGGCTTGGATATGATTAAGTTAGTAGGTTTGGTTGGTCTAGTGAAAGAAACCAATGCCAATGACGTGTATTTAAACATGTATGTTAAAGGTTTTGGTAAAATGAATACAGGCTTAACGCTTTTGTTTTATGAACTAGATTCACTTCATGTCGATAATCCGAAATCTATTGCAGGCGGCTTGGCTATTCCTGAAGGCTCTTGGGCTGGTTTGGCGAAATCAAACGACAAATGGATTAAACAAATCAATGTTGATTGGATAGGTTGGAAATTGGTAAGTGTGAAATACAGCGAATTTAAAAAACCAAACACTGATGGTTGCAACGGTAACTGTACTTTAGAACCACACAAAATGCGAGGCATGTCTATTGGTCTTGATTCTTATCCTGCAACAGGTTTCCCTGCTGAATTTGCGGTCGATAATTTTGTGATTACCGAAGGCGGTCCATT
>CALPQG020000085.1 GCA_943325655.2 Bifidobacterium breve
GATGGTGTAGTTTTACCAATGGTCATTTCGCAAATATATTCCTTATTGGCATTCTGGATTTTATCAATTTGCTTGGTAAATTTACCCGTACACATGATCAATAAACCCGTTGCTAAAGGATCCAAAGTACCTGCATGTCCAATTTTTTTGATTCGAATTGAATTACGAATTTTCCTTACGGCATCGAAAGAAGTCCAGGTATAAGGTTTATCAATCAACAATACAACCCCTTCTTCAAAATTCAATTCTTCCATTAATCTATTTTTAGATCATATCCCAAGCCCAATAAAACAAGGATAACTGCACCCACTACAATTCTGTAATAACCGAACATTTTAAAGCCATATTTTGTCAAAAAGCTGATAAAAAATTTGATGGCAATAATGGCGACAATAAAAGCAACCAAATTTCCAATGAGTAATAAATTAATATTATCAGTTAAAGCCTGAACATCTGTGGGCACTTTTGAGAAATCATACAGTTTCTTTGCCGTTGCTGCAAACATTGTCGGTACAGCCAGGAAAAACGAAAATTCAGCCGCCGCTTTACGGGTAATTTTTTGTGTCAAACCACCAATAATACTCGCTGCCGACCTCGATACACCAGGTACCATGGCCAGACTTTGGAAACAACCAATTAAAAAAGCCGATTTAAAATTAACTTCCTCAGTTCCTTCAGTTTCATTTTTCGCAAACCACTTGTCAATAAATAGCAGAATGATACCACCAATAAGTAATGAACAAGCGACTACAAATACATCTTCAAGCAAAGCATCAATCATATCGCTAAACAACAAACCGAGTATTGCTGTGGGCAAGAATGCACAAAACAACTTCACATAAAACTGGAGGTCTTTGAAGAAATGCTTGAAGTATATTATAACGACAGACAAAATAGCACCGAACTGAATGGAAACTTCAAATACTTTCGTAAAAGCATCGTTTTTGATTCCCATCATGGCAGAAGTAATGATCATGTGCCCTGTAGAAGAAACGGGTAAAAACTCCGTAACACCTTCAACTATGGCTAAAATGATAGCTTCGAATATCGTCATCAACTATTTTGATTTATGGAAAATGGCAAAAAACTCTACGATAAAACCCGTCATCAATACGATTGGCCCTAAAGTAATTCCCATGAAACCAAAGCCATATTGCTCTTTATCAGACATCATGATTACAAAACCAAGCATCAACAAAGCTATTCCAGCCAACATAATCATGTAATTTTGTTTGCCAAACAATAAATTATTTTTTTTCTCTTCTGTCATGGTATTTATATTTTTAAAATGGTATTAAAACTAATATAAGTCATCTAATTGCATTCTCAGGTATCTTCTCATAGAGAAAATAGTACTCAGTAAAGAAATAAATATTCCAACCAAGATCATTATTCCGAATAAAGCAAAAACAGGACTTGCGTCATGTAAAACTACCAATTCAGGAAGCGTACTGTGGGCATATTGTAACGTAGAAGCCAGTAAAATTACAGCCAGTAAACCTCCCAAAAAGCCATGCAAACTTGACCTAAAAATGAATGGTTTTTGAATAAAAAAACCTGTTGCTCCAACCAATTGCATACTCCTAATTAGAAAACGTTGGGAGAACAAAGCCAGTTTAATGGTATTGTTAATCAAAAACAATACAGCTATTAAAAGTATAACGGTAAATGAAATCAAAATCAGTGAAATCAAATGTATATTTTTATTGATATCATCGACCATATTTTCCTTATAGTCAACTTCATATATTGATTTATTGGTTTGGAGCTGCGTTTGTAAAAGTTTTAGTTTGGCATTGCTGGCATAATCAGCAGCTATCCCTAAAGTAAAAGCATCTCTTAATGGATTTTCGCCTAGAAACTCATGAAAATCTTCGCCAGTTTCTTTGATGAATTTTTTAGCGGCTTCTTCTTTGGATACAAAGGAGATTTGGGGAGTCCCATTCTTTTTTGCAGTAAAAGCAGCCTGGGATAAAAGTGTTTGTAAACTGTCTTTTTGAGAAGGTGTGACTTCTTTTTGAAGGTAAATATGGAGTTGTATATTTTCTTTGACTATACTCGAAAGACTATTCGCATTGATTAGCAAAAGGCTAAACAAACCAATAACATAGAGTGCTAGTGTAATACTAAACACCACTGAGAAATAAGGGTAGGACCCTAATTTTTTTCTTTTATATTTTCTTTCTATACCCACTAATAAAAAAGTTTGGATTACAAATCTAACAATTAATTTGTAATCCAAACTCAGAATGTAAAGTCTATTTATTTTTTAATCTTGAAAAGTAATTCATTTTGCAATTTACGTTGGGTAATTTTCACCAAATGGTCCATACTTTCAGTCCCATAATGAAGCTCATAAAATGAGCCGTCATAATATAAATACAGGTTTTTCTCTTGATTTTTATTCAATTCAATCAATTCATAAGGACCTTTAGAGAAGTCACCTACCAAAATCAATTTGTCAGAGAAATATTTATAGTGAAATTTATCCATACTTTTTTCTACATCAACAGTTAATGAAGAAATATTTATGGCACCAACTTGCTCAATTTTACCATTTGGAGTTTTACCTTCATCATATTTTTCTACATGATGGAAACCGTGTTCCATTGGAATTACTGGAGCCTGAAAATCAACACTATGCGCTAATTCTTCTGTAGTTGATTTTGCCATTAAAACCTTTTTTGCTTTTTTAGGAGTTACCTTTACGATTGTGGTTTCCTTTTCAAGAATTGGTTCTACAGCAATTGTTTTGATTTTTTCCGTTTCTACAACAGGATTGGCTACTTGCTGATGGTGAACGGCAACAATCACTGGTTTGTCTTCAGATTTCAACAGGTAACTTGCCCCTAAACCTATCAATCCAACCATTGCCACGCCAGCAGCAATTTTACCAATTGTCCACTCGAAAGCAGGTTCAATTTTAATACTGTTTAATCTTTGTTTCAACTCTAGACGTCTTACTTCCAATAAACCATCTTGAATGGATTGTTGAAACTCGACCTCGTTTTTTAAGTTTGGATCAGCGTTAAGTTGCTGTTCAAACTTATCGAGCTCATTGCTATCAAGCTTACCTCTAAGGTATGCTTCAATAGTGTCGAAAGGATTTAAGTTTTCTGCCATTTATTTTTAATCAAAAAAGTCAACGCTTGAGAATAGGGATTTTACTTTTTTATCAAGTTCAACTTTACATTTATATTTCTTTGTTTTTGCGGTATCAGCGTTTGCAAAACCAAGTTTTGTTGCAATATCTTCCATTGACATCTCGTCAAAATAGAAATAGGTCAATACCTTTCTACAAGTTTCGCCCAGCTCACCTATGCACCTGTGCACGATGGCAATCTTCTCTTGACGGTCATGATCCAAATGTGTGACAGCGTCTTTTTCTTCATAAGACAAACGCTGCTTTCTATCCAGTTCTTTCCGCCACAAATTTTGGCAAATACTGTACAAATAAGTACTAATTTTAGAAGTGAGGACGAGTTCGCCGGTAACGGCCTTTTTCCAAAAAACGATTAACGCTTCTTGATAAACGTCTTTGGCCTCTTCTTCTGTACCGCTATTTTTGGATATCATGTTCACCATCATACGATAATGTTTTTTATACAAAAAATCAACGGCACGCTCATCCCCTTTTCTGATACGTTGCAATATCTCTTCGTCGTTCATTAAGGAAATTTTAAAAGCCATAAGCTTTATGAGTTTAAATACAAACCATTGTAGTTTGGTAACCACTTACGTAAATATTTTTTCACAAGTTATCCACACCAACAACTCATTCCGAAATATTTGACAAACAAACAAAATCTATTCAAAATAAACTTCAAAACAACATACTTAAAATCAACTTATTAAAACACAGCCAATCCAATTAATTGCAAAATGATTTATTTCTACCCATAAATTTTATCCGTATAAAATTAGTTAATTTATGTTTCAAACTATGCAATAAATATTATAAATATCATTTATATTTTTGAATTTATTGTCTACTTTTGAACTTTCGGTATTTAAATGAGGTCAAAATGAAGTTTAGAATTGGTTTTGGTTATGATGTACACCAACTGGTTGAAGGCCGTGAATTGTGGTTAGGAGGAATTAAACTCGAAAGCAATTTGGGTGCACTCGGACATTCAGATGCAGATGTTTTGGTACATGCCATTTGTGATGCTATTTTAGGAGCAGCAAACATGCGCGATATTGGCTATCATTTTTCAAATACCGATACCAAATGGGAAAACATTGACAGCAAAATATTATTGCGAAAAGTTTGCGTAATGATTCGCGAAGCCGGCTATGAAATCGGAAATATTGACAGTTCGCTGAGCCTTGAAAACCCTAAAATCAATCCACATATTGAAGCCATGCAGCTGGCATTGTCAGAAGCCATGTCTATTCCTACTGAAGACATTTCTATCAAGGCTACTACCAATGAAAAACTTGGGTATGTTGGAAGAGAAGAAGGTGTAAACGCCTATGCCGTTGCCTTAATTTACAAAAAAATATAAGCATTATTTTAACCTACATGTCAACAAAATTAAACCAATCAATCATGAAATCTAAATCAATTTTATTGTTTAGTTGCTTCATTATCAACTTATCGCTTTACAGCCAAGCCCAAGAACTTAACTTAAAACCCGATAAGCTCAAACATTCTATTGGATTAGGTGCAGGATTCGCAACTGGTTATGGGCTTTCGTATAGGTATACCCCTAAAAACTACGGCATTCAATTTAATTTCGCCCCTTTTAAAAATAAAGAAACCACTAGAATTAGCGCTGGTGTTACTTTTTCTTACGATTTAAAAGATTACAAAAACACACGCTTGTATTTATACCAAGCCAATCACTTTTATTACAACAATGAAACCATCCAAGTTTATGATATAAACAATGTACTACCTATAACCCAAAAAGAAAATTATTTCAACAATGGCTTAGGATTTGGGTTAGAGATAATGATATTGGAAAGGTTAGGCTTAAATTTTATGACTGGGTATGCTTTTTATGACAATTTTAATGGCGTAAATGTCACTGGAGAAGCAGCGATTTACTATAAATTCTAATTATTTATCCAAGCCATCCACAGCAACACCGATGGTTCCTTTCACATCAACAATGGTTTTCAAAGACGTTCCTGTGATATAAATTTCACGAGGAGTCAAGTCAACCAGTTTGCCATTCAGTACCACATTTTGAGCAACACGGTTATTGGTAAGTGCTTTTTGCAACAAATCTTTGCTCTCTTTCATTTGTTGTTCAATAGAATACTTGAAATATGGCGTCATTATTTTTACAAATTTTCCATGAGCCATCCAGTTCGCTGATTTCGCCAACACGTTTTGAGTACTGATGTCATAATCAAGTGCATCTAAATAAATACTTGACGTTGCTTGATCATATTTAGGGATACCTGAAAGATACACAGTTCCTTTCAAACTCCCAATCAAGTCAACTTTCACCACAATTTTATCATTGCTCGCATACAAATCAAAATCAGTAATGGTCACCGATTTTTTTTCATCAATATTGAATGTTTTATTGAGCAAACTCGCTTTCGCCAATTCTTTGGCCGCGGCATAAGTTAAATCTGCCGCCATCACAATTGAAAACATATTCCCAGCCGTTTTTACAATTTTCAAATTTGGCAAAGCAACGTTTGTGGCGACCGGCACATCACCAACAATCACTTCAGTAACTGCTTTGATACCAATGGTAGAATTCAATTTTCCACTTTGGCCATTGAGTTGTGTCATAAATATTTCTGAAGGCGTAATCTTTAAATTTGTTTTATAAGCCGAAGACACTTCAATAGGCTTTTGAATCATCTTCCAGGCATCTACCACATATTTTTTTAAGTCGACCGCCTTTTGTGCCTGGTCGTCAATGATTGGAGTCAATTTATTTTGTTGGGTTTTGATCAAGACATCCACCACAGTGTTCAGTGGAATTTCGAAAGGTCCCCATTTAAGCGAAGGTTTTTGAATCCAGTCATAACTTTTGATGGAAGTTTGGGTATTGATACCGAAATTAGTATTCAGAGCAACTTTTGTTTCAAAATTCAACACAATTACTAATTCCGTTTCTTCATAATGAGAAATTGGAATACCGAATTTTTCCACTTTAAAACCTCCTTTTAACCATATTTTTAAAGGTACCCTGTACATGATTAAATCTCCGATGGATTTTATCGTAATGTCTTCATACTTATAAACCTTAAACATCAAGTTATCGCCACCGTTATCTTCCAGGCTATTGTCTTCATACAACAATCCTTTCAAAGAGTTATTTACCAACTTGTTAATTTGAGCCAGTTCTATTTCCACAGGAATGCTAATGGAAGATGATTCTGATTTGTATACTTTTGGAACAAATGTTTCTGTAGGTTTATCGGCAACAATACTTGGAGAGCAACTGAAAGAAAAAAGTGAAGTAGCAACCATTAAATAAGGTGCTTTAGAAAGCAATGTTTTATAAATCATAATCGGGTAATGTATTAAATGAAGACTGCAAAATTATTATTTTTTGTTGAATATTTTTTAATTGACATGAGACTTTCAAATAAAAGCTGAAAATATTTTTCGGATGTAAACATTCGACATCATTCATAAAAAACTTCACCAAGCACATTATATTTATTTTACATTTTTTTGTATCTTGCAATCCTCCATTTGGGCTATTGAATTTCAAAATAATATAGCTACAAGTATCTCATCATTTACCTATCAAATAGTACTCAACTATGAACTTCAATCCAGCCTACAAAGAGAAGTTTGAAAATCGCCATATTGGCCCAAATGAATCCTCCACTGCAGAAATGCTAAATTTTATCGGAGTAGCATCTTTAGAAGAACTCATCAACCAAACAGTTCCTTCAAAGATCAGGTTAAAACAACCGCTAAACTTACCTCCTGCTGTTTCTGAATTTGAGTTTTTAAAAGAATTTAAAAAATTAGCACAAAAAAATAAAGTATTCAAATCCTATATTGGAACGGGATACTATGACACCATTGTACCAGGTGTAATTTTAAGAAACATCTTGGAAAATCCAGCATGGTATACTGCTTATACACCTTATCAGGCTGAAATTGCACAAGGCCGATTAGAAGCCCTGATCAATTACCAAACCATGGTACTTGACCTTACTGGAATGGAAATCGCCAATGCTTCTTTGTTAGATGAAGCTACAGCTGCTGCTGAAGCATTGACGATGCTTTTTGCAAGTAAAAATAACGCCAAGAAATCAGCAGATACTTTTTTCGTATCTGAACTTTGTAATCCTCAAACGATTGAACTGTTACGAACAAGAGCCAATCCATTAGACATCAAAATTTTAGTTGGCGACCATACTAAAATTGATTTAAGTCAGGTAAATTTATTTGGTGCCTTGGTACAATACCCAGCCACCGACGGATCAGTGATTGACTATACAGACTTTATCGCTCAAGCGCATAGCAGCAATTTATTGATTGCAGTTGCAGCAGATTTATTGAGCTTAACACTTTTAAAATCTCCAGGTGAAATGGGTGCTGATGTGGTGATCGGAACCTCACAACGACTTGGTGTACCAATGGGTTATGGCGGTCCTCACGCGGCATACTTTGCCACCAAAGACAGCTACAAAAGACAAGTACCCGGAAGAATCATTGGAATTTCTCAAGATGCAGCAGGAAATAAAGCCTACAGAATGGCTTTACAAACAAGAGAGCAACACATCAGAAGAGAAAAAGCCACTTCTAATATTTGTACCGCTCAAGTATTGTTGTCGGTAATGGCAGGAAGTTATGGCGTTTACCATGGACCAACAGGATTAAAAAACATAGCTTCTCGTATTCATAGTTTGACATTTATATTGGCTGAAAACTTGAAAATAATCGGCTATACGATTTCAAACAATCACTTTTTCGATACCCTTACCATTGTTGCCAATAACCATGGAGAAATCAAAAAACTGGCTGAAGCCCAAGAAATCAACCTGCGTTATGCTACTTCTAAGATTGGAATTTCTTTAGATGAAAAAACAACTTTAGAAGACATCACTACTTTGGTGAATATTTTTGCTGCAGCCAAAGGTTCTAAAACTACTTTTGAAATCATAGAAGGCAATGGAATTCCTGCTTCATTGGTAAGAACATCGTCATTTATGACACAAGCGGTTTTCAATTCTTACCAGTCTGAACACGACATGTTAAGGTATTTGAAATCACTGGAAAACAAAGACTTATCACTTGTTCATTCAATGATATCTTTAGGGTCTTGTACCATGAAATTGAATGCAACAACTGAAATGATTCCTGTAACCTG
The DNA here is from genome assembly GCA_943325655.2 of Bifidobacterium breve. Classification (GTDB taxonomy): domain Bacteria; phylum Bacteroidota; class Bacteroidia; order Cytophagales; family UBA9547; genus CALPQG02. The sequence goes on from CALPQG020000085.1 coordinate 8,304, forward strand.
GCCAGAATTTGGAGGCATTCATCCATTTGCACCCATTGAACAAACAGCAGGATACCAGGAACTATTCAAAAACCTAGAAGCCTGGTTAGAAGAAATTAC
>CALPQG020000086.1 GCA_943325655.2 Bifidobacterium breve
ATCAAATGAAAAGGCTATAGTCAGGGCAAACGCATTAAAATAATTTAGCCTAAAAATTCAATATAAAAAGCCTCATCCCAAACCCAGAGCTACGCTCGTAACTTTCGCACTTCGCACTCAGTTATAAAGGAGAAGGGCTTTAAATCCCGATGAAATCAGCATTTTTTTTTTAAAACGAGTAGGTTTTCTTTGAATGAATCATCAATTGGTGATTAATTCAAAGAAAATTTACTCGTTTTCAAAAAATAATTATGATTTCATCGGGATTTAAAGCCCTTCTCCTTTATAAATGAGAAAGTTACGAGCGTAGCTCTGGGTTTGGGATGAGGCTTTTTATATTGAATTTTTAGGCTAAATTATTTTAATGCGTTTGCCCTGACTATAGCCTTTTCATTTGATTAAATAATTTGTGAGTTAACTTTTTGGATTTTAAGTGTTTGGTTTTATTAAATATATTTTTTCAAAAGTATTTTTTGAGATAATATCAATATATTTGAATTTTTAAATGTATGTTTTGTAGTGATTTGATTGATTGGAGGTGCAATTTTGGGTTGTTTTTTGGTCATGTATCCTGCTTTTACAAGCAGCATTAAGCTTAACAAAGAAATGTACAAAGTAGTAAAGGCAATTCTTCTGGCTAGCGTAGCTTTTTTGATGGTATAGTAAAAACCCATAATAGAAATTAAATTTAAAGCGCTTAATGCAGCCAAAGCAAGGTTGGAATATATTTTTTGTTGGTACAATACACCTCTTGTGTAATCAGGGAGAATGGAGATTGTTTTTGCATCGACTTCAAGTGTTAGAAAGAAAAAATTGGTAGCCAAAGAAGACAGAAATAAAGTGAGGTAGGCTATTAATATTGTTTGTCTGCTTTTGATAAATAATCCATGCAACAAAATAAATTCACCGATAATGGTACCATATATAGGATAATGATTGCTGAGAATATGGTAGTTTTCTTCATACATTTCCTTAAAATTAATTCGTATAAAAAAATGTTTGTTTCAGTCATTAACTTAAACAAATCTTTTTCTAAGCATATAATGAGAATGGATAGCTCAAATAGTCAGCAGGACTTGCCTATGTTCTAGTCTATAAATCGCTGTGATGTTTGATGATAATGGGACACAGCATGTGCGAATTAAACGGATTATAGTTGATTATTAACCCATTTAATTTGCGACACCTGTGTTTTTTGTTCGCATAAAACACCTACTTTTAAATAAGTAAAAGTCCAATTGGGAGTTGTTACTTAATTTACCTGTGAAATTATACAGGGGCTGTTTTTTGCGTTTTTTCTAAATATTTATCCAGTAGCTCAGGCAGTTTTTCGAAGATTACATTCAGTCCTTTACCTGACCGTGTACTTATAAATTGGATGTCTGTTCCTTTGGTTACTAAAAAACCAACAGGCCCCATGCCTAATCCTCCGCCACCACCGGTGCCGACACCCTGACCTTCGTTACCTTTGGCTACTCCTTTCCCTTCACCGCCTCCACCGCCAAATCCTAGTCCGATGGACATTACAGGTATGCAGGTGAATTCTCCAAGTGTAAATTGTTGTCCTATAATTGTTTCTGTTTTTGCTTCTGTTTTTAAAAACTCAGTAATGTTACCAATTACATCATTTAAGTCGTTCATCGTCTTGTAGTTTAAAATAGGTTTAAAAATTAATTAAAAATGTACGCCCAAAGCATTCGGGCAATACTGTTTTCGAATTTTACTTTCACCGAATTTGTTCCTTCAAAATTTATCATGATTTCTTTGTTGGTCCATTTACTTACCATTAAAAATACAGGATAAAGGATTCCATTGACTTGAGGATTTCCAAAATCAACATGTACACTAAATTGCTTTACCTTGAAACTCCTCCAAACAGCGTGCAGCTTGTTAAAAGAAATGGATTTTTTTTTCCTGGCAAGGGTGTTTTTTGAAGGTTGTTTTTTCTCTTTTTTTTGAGTGAATAAGTTTGATCTGGTACTCCAAAAAGCGATTTTATATTCCAAAAATAAGTCATGGTCGTGAGTAATTATTTTTACTTTGGCCAGTCTTAGGACTTCTATTTGGTATAAGTTATTGCTACTATCTAGGATAATATAAATAGGTGCAAAAAGGATATACATGAATGCTATGACAAAAATGATTGGAAATGCTTCAATTAAAATCATCAAATTAAAGTTTTCGGCGGTATATCGTTGGCTTATTTTGAATGTATATGGTATTTGTAATCTGTAGTTATCGGTGAGAGCCGGTATTTGTTAGGTCTTAAAACCGTTTAAAATATGCTGTAATCATGCTTATACAGCAATGATGGCTATTTCTTTGCATGCTTCTTCACATTTTTTGCAAGCCTCTTCACAAGTTTTGCAGCTAGCCTGATGAGCGGCATGTTTGGCACATTCAATGGCACAGTCATTGCAAATTTTAGCACATAATGCCAATACAGTATGCCTGACCACAGAATGACGCATTTCCAATCGAGCACACAATGCACAAATGTCGGCACAATCACGACAAAGAATGATACAAAATTTATTGTTATTGTTAATGCAGTCATTGATGCAATTTTCGCAGGCAATGAGACAAGCCATACAGGCATCGACACAGTTTGTTGAAGTATTATTCATGGTGGTTAATTTTGATAGTAAAAAAAAATTAATAGTATAAAATTAAATTAGCGAAACAAAAGTCCCTGATTATTTAGAATTAAAAAATGATAAAAAATATGTTTTGTTAAGATTATAATCAAGTTATTGGAAAGTAATTTACTGAAAATTGAACAGGCCATGATCGTCTACTGCCTTGGTCTGAATACCCATTAAACCACCTGTGTATTGTATAATTGTTTGAAATAGGCAGGGCAAAGGCATTAAAATATATTGGTTTAAAAAGCTCCATTCCAACCGTATCCACAGGAGAGAAACTAGACTTACATTGCAAATTGGTGATTCATCCTCTTCTTTTATTAATAAATGAAGGAAAAAATTTGCCAGGACGTAAAGCCCTTCTCTTTTAGGAGAAGGGTTGGGATGAGGCCTGCATCAGTGCATTTAGGCTATTGTGATAATGCTTTTGCCCAGTTAAAATAGGGGCTGAAAGGCTTAATTTAAATCATGTGCTGTAGGTTGTGCTTGAGTAGTAGTTTACGTGCTATCGAATAATTGTTCGCTTAAAACCCTTTAAAAACAAGAAGGTCAGTACTTTCATACTGACCTTTTTTTGGGTGTGTTTAAAATTGATTACTTTAATATGGCTCTGGCAATAACTACTTTTTGAATTTCTGAGGTTCCTTCGCCGATGGTACAAAGTTTCGCGTCTCGGTAATATTTTTCTGCAGGAAAATCTTTGGTGTAACCATAGCCTCCGAATATTTGTAAGGCGTCATTGGCTACTTTTACGGCTGTTTCTGAAGCATAATATTTCGCCATGGCAGATTCTTTGGTAACGCTTTGGCCTTTGTTTTTCATGTCGCCGGCTTTGTAAATCAGTAACCTGGAGGCTTCAATTTCTGTTGCCATGTCGGCCAATTTAAAAGCAATGCCTTGAAAACTTGAAATAGGAGCACCAAACTGATGGCGTTCTTTGGAATAAGCCAAGGCTGCTTCGTATGCGCCTTCGGCAATGCCCAAACTTAAAGCTGCTATGGAAATTCTGCCGCCATCTAATATTTTAAGGGCTTGTACGAAACCATCGCCCACTTTCCCTAATATGTTACTTTCGTGAATTCTGCAATCGGCAAATACCAGTTCCGTGGTTTCTGAAGCCCTCATGCCGAGTTTGTTTTCTTTTTTGCCTGCCGTAAATCCAGGAGTTCCCTGAGGAATGACAAATGCGGTCATGGCATGTGAGTCACCTGGGTCGCCTGTTCTCGCCATCAACACGGTGAGGTTACCTGATTTGCCATGGGTGATAAAGTTTTTTGCGCCATTAATGATCCAGTATTCGCCATCTTTTACAGCAACGGTTTTCATGTTTCCTGCGTCAGATCCTGTGTTGGGTTCTGTCAATCCCCAGGCGCCAATCCATTCTCCACTGGCCAGTTTGGGCAACCATTTTTGTTTTTGTTCTTCGTTGGCAAATTGTAAAATATGGTTGGTACAAAGGGAGTTATGTGCTGCAACGGATAAGCCAATGGAACCATCTACTTTGGAAATTTCTACCAGGGTGCTGATGTATTCTAAGTATCCAAGACCTGCACCGCCATATTCAACCGGTACCAAAATTCCCATCAATCCCAGTTCTCCCATTTGATGAAAAAGATCAACGGGAAAATGCTGCACTTCGTCCCATTCCATCACGTGAGGTCTGATGTGCCGCTCCGCGAAATCTTTTACAGTTTGTGCAATTAGGGTTTGGTTGTCATTGAATGAAAAATCCATGGCTGATAGGTTTTTTATAGGTGTAAAATACGTCAGAAATGAAGTTTTGGTTGTGTAATCATGGAAAGAATACGCATTATATTCACCTGATGGCTGAAGGTCATAAAATCAAAAATATTGTAAAAATGTGTCTAAAATGAATTTTCTGAGGCGTGTACATCCAGTATTGGCAAATATCGTAAAGATCAGCGGTTATCCGTTGATCAGCGTTCCATGTTTTTATTCTAGAATAAAAACAAAATTGTACACAGATTTGGGCGGATTAAGCAGATCATCACGGATCATAAAGTGAAAATTTCCTTCATTTTAATACCGTTGCATTTTTTCCTTTTCAGCAATTTTTCCCTAAATTCTTGATTTACTTTTTCTTGACTTTAAACAAATAACTTTCTTCATTAGAAATCAAAAAATCATCGTTATTGATAAATACCAATCCTTCGGCTTGTTTGGCTTTGCTGAATTTTATACAAGAACGTGGTGAGGAAAAATTTATTTGTTTATTGATGACATCAAAAATATAAATGTAGCCATAAGTCAATAGCGCAAATTTGTTTCCTTCGGGATTGATATCAGCGGCGGTCACCATTCCTTTGAGTTTGGTTTTATGGCAGACTTTGGCAGTATAATTTCCTGCTTTTGCAGGAATTACATAAAGTTTTTCGGTTTTGTCTCCTCTGTTTTTTGAAAACAAGTAAAGAGAGTCCTGAAACCAAAAGAAGGCTTCACAGTCAAAGTTTTTTTCTTGTTTGCAGGGAGGGAAATCTTTTTGGTCTTCGTAGTTAAAAGTGATGGTTTGTAATGAATCTTTTGATGAAGCTAAATTGGTAATGTAAATTTTTAAGTCCTTGCGGGTATTGTTATTGTTGCCCACATCTCCAATGTACAAATTGCCTTTGTTGTCTTTGGTCAGTTCTTCCCAATCTTGGTTTTTGCTGCCTTCAATTAAATGTGTTCGGAGTAAATCTCCGGTTTGGTTTATTTCGTAAATCTCATTCCAGGTATTATCGTTCATGGTGTAAAAAGTAGTATCGGAACTGCCAATTTCGAGTCCTGAGCTTTCGTTTATTTTGGAGTTCAATACGCCAACTTTGGTGATTTTGTATTTTTCATTTTCTTGTCTAAAGGATTCATTTCCCACATGGTCATTACAACCACAAAACATGGTTTTAAGGGTGATGAGGAAGAAGTATAGCTTTATTTTTAACAAGATTTATGAGGTTATAGCTTGATACAATCGCGAATAACAGAATGAAGATTTTACTGCGTCAGTAATCGCTAAGACGCAGTAAAATCTATACAATACATATTAATTGGTTTCTAGAATTTTAAACAATTCATCTAGTTTTGGAGTAAGGATAATTTCCGTACGACGATTTTTTTGACGAGCTTCCACTGTTTTGCCTTCTGCAACAGGAGAGTTTTCACCTCTTCCGCAAGGAGATAATTTTTTAGGATCAACGCCTTCATGGGTTAAAATTTTAACGATAGAAGTTGCTCTCAATACACTCAAATCCCAGTTGTCAGTAATACAGTTAGAACCTTTCATTGGTACGTCATCTGTATGTCCTTCCACCATCACGTTGATGTCTTTTTGTTCTTTCAGTACAGTAGCCAGTTTTTTGATGGCCTCAGCACCTTTTTTATCCACCTCAATAGAGCCTGATTTGAAAAGTAATTGTTCCGCCAAAGAAACATAAACCTTACCATTTTTTACATTGATGGTCAAGTCTTTGTCTTTGAAACTTAGCAGGGCTTCACTTACTCGGGCCTTTAATTCATTTACCGCTTTGTCTTTGTTGGCAAGCACTTGTTCCAGGTCTTTCACTCGAGATTCACGTGCTTTTAAGTCGGCGCTTAATTTTTGTAAATCATCACTCAATAGGCTGTTTTTCTTAGCTGTTTCGCGTAATTCGTCTTCTTTACGCAACAGGTTTTTGGTAAGTGAACTTGATTCGGCCGAACTGTTGTCTAGCAAGGTTTTGTAGTCCTTTTTCAACCTGTCGTTGACGGTCACTTCTTCCGTATACAAGGCTTTAGTTCTTCTGTAAGAAGAGTTGGTTAATGTGGTATCGTCTTTCAGCGTTTTGTTTTCTTTGTTCAATTTTTCAGATTCGGCTTTGAATAAGGCGGTACTGTTTTTAAATTGATTTAAAGAATCGTTACAAATGGCATTTTCACCTTCCAATTTTACTTTGTCGGTAAGCAACCTGTCGTATTTTTTTTGAGTCACACAACTTGCAAGTGAGGCAATGGTAGTGGCAATAAACAATCCGTTTTTTATAGAAATCATTAGGAATTTGTATGTTTAAATACTGTTGAATTAAATAGAGAAATGATTCAAAATCATTTCTCCAAAAATACTTAATTACTCCAAGTGAAACAAAGGTTTTTAAGGGAATGAACAATAAACTTCAAATAATTTGAATTCATATTATTATTCTTGCGTAAGACTCGCTAATTTGTACATCAATTTTAAATATTTACCCTTATGACAGATTATTCAAAACCTATGCTGAGAGAGGATGCTCTTGTCGGTGAAACGATATTGGTGACAGGCGGTGGAACGGGTTTAGGGAAATCTATGGCACGCTATTTTTTACAACTGGGAGCCAATGTAATTATCTGTAGTCGTAAAGAAGAAGTTGTGCTGGCAACAGCAGCAGAATTGGCCGCAGAAACTGGAGGTAAAACTTTGGGACTCGCCTGCGATGTGCGCAAGTATGAAGAAATTGAAAATGTGATTGCCAAAGGCATCGAGAAATTTGGAAATATTACCGGTTTGGTCAACAATGCGGCGGGTAATTTTATCAGTCCAACAGAACGCTTGTCTCATAAGGCTTTTGACATCATTGTGGATATTGTTTTGAAGGGTTCTTACAATACTACTTTGGCATTGGGTAAATACTGGATTGCTCAAAAAATAAAAGGTACTGTGATGAGTATCGTCACCACGTATGCCACTACTGGTTCGGCTTTTGTGGTGCCTTCAGCTTGTGCAAAAGCTGGAGTTCAGGCGCTTACGCGGTCATTGGCAGTGGAATGGGCCAAGTATGGCATTCGCTTAAATGCCATTGCTCCAGGTCCTTTTCCAACAGATGGTGCTTGGTCAAGGTTGTTTCCGGACAATATTCAGGGCAAATTTAATTTTGAAAGTAAAATTCCGGTGCGTCGAGTAGGGCATCACCAGGAATTGGCTAACCTTGCGGCATACCTGATGTCACCTTATTCGGCTTATGTGAATGGTGAAATAATGGTGATTGATGGTGGAGAATGGCTTCAAGGCGCAGGAGAATTCAGCTTCCTGGATGTACTCACCAAAGAAGAATGGGATGAAGTGGAAGCGGTGGTGAGAAGGAGGAAGTAGGTATTAGGAACGGGGTATTTTTCGAAATTTAATATTAATAGGGGAATACAAGCCACAAGCGGTAAAGAAGGTCGAAATACTCAAGCCAGCAGGCGGTAAAAGCATGATAGGAATTTCAACGGTACTAGACAGACTGTTACAGCAAGCGATTCACCAATGACTACATCAAATCTATGAACTAGGTTTTACTGAATGTAGTTATGGTTTCCATCCACAACGTAATGCCCATCAAGCCGTTTACCAAGCACAAAAGTTGATATAATCTAGAAATACCTACACCATAGCGGTAGACGTGGAAAAGTTTTTCGAGCGAGTGAATCTTGACCGATTGATGGTTAAGCAAAGAGAAAAATTGAAAGACGAATGCGTGTATTCACTGATATTCAAATTTTCATAAAATGGAATAATGGAAGGAAGTAAAGTGAGTCAACGAAAAGAAGGGACTACACAAGTAATACCAAACACATATATTAAATAGTCTAATACATTTTGACAAATATTTCATTAAAAAACACAAAAAGATTTAGTACATCCGCTTTGCGTTAGCGGGTAGTCCCGATGCTTCGTCCCGATGCTTCGGGAGTTTGAGCTTCCCGAAAAAATCGGGACGAGTGCCGAACACGCGATCCGCCGCGGCGGAAACGCCCTAAT
>CALPQG020000087.1 GCA_943325655.2 Bifidobacterium breve
AAAATGCGTTATCCCGATATTCTCGGGATTGATCCATGAAGCGGTTAAAAACAAAACACTGTTTGAGCAACGCTACTGTTGAAAGTTTTCAACAAAAGTGAGTGGCGAGTTTGTTTTTTTTCAGCGTAATGGAGCAAATTCGTAGCATTTTTAAACAAATGTCTGCCGTGGCGGAGTCTTGATTTTCGTTGGTTAATTTTTCATCAAGGGGAAATTGACAAAAGTTAGCATTAATTGAAAATTAATAGGTAAGTGAGTTTTTCAGACCCTAATTAATTTATAGAGGTAAGATTTAAATCAGAAATGTAAGGGCATTCTACTACGGGTACACTTTCAATGTAGTTAAGTTGATGAATTTTGATACTACAAAATCCGTGATAATACGTCCAATCTGTGTGCAATTTTGTTTTTATTCTTTATCAAAGAATAATCCCGCAAATGCGGGATGGAAAGATATAACGGATAACTGCTGATCTTTTCTTAAGTTAACGACATTGGGTGCACTCTACCGAAAATATCGGGACTCAATCCTTAACACAAGCGTGAATTAAATAATGCTGAAATAGGCTATCATTCCCAAATACCTATTCCTTCCAGTTTGCAGTATTCAATCACCTGAATTTTAAGTACTTTTTCTTGTTCAAAAAGGTCAAAAGCAGGAAGTTTTTTGATTAAGTTCCAATGTGGCCAGCCTTCGGCATCGTGACCTTCCAATTCATAATATCCGGCGATGCTGAGCACTTTGCAAATGGCAATATGCATCAAATCTTGTTTTTCTTCTTTGGTAAACAAGCGGGCGCCTTGTCCTAATTCTTGAATACCAATGATGTACAAGATGGAATTTAAATCTCCCGGTCGTTTTTCAAAAAGCTTTTCAAAGTTATCTAAAACTTTGTTCCATTGTTGGCTGAGTTCTAAATCTTCTTTTTTCACGCTGATGGGAGTGATTCAGGTGTCGTTTCGGAAATAGAGTTGTTCGAAGGCTCTTCTAAAAACCTTTTTTGATTGAACAATATAATCATTACGCCAACAAATATGGAGGCATCAGCAAAGTTGAATATAGGCCAAAATGACACATAGTCACCACCCCAGAGTGGAACCCAGGAAGGTAAAATTCCTTCCCAAATATCAAAATAAAACATGTCTATTACCTGACCATGAAACCAAGGCATGACCGCATCATAAGGAGCATTGTTGATAAATGGAATTATACCGTAAAAAGTACTGTCAATCACATTTCCGATGGCGCCGCCCAATACAAGTGCCATGCACCAAATGAAACCTTTGTTCGCTTCATTTTTAACCAGTGTAGCAATGTAATAAGCTATGCCTACTACAGCAATAATTCTAAATAAACTCAATGCCAATTTGCCATACACAGATCCCAGTTTAAGGCCAAATGCCATTCCGGGGTTTAAGGTATAGTGCAACTTAAACCAGTTTCCAAACAGTTGAATTTCACCCAATAAGCCAGGAGTCATGTAAAAGTGAACCAGCATTTTTATCACCTGATCCAATACAATTATTGCCAGTGCAGCGATGTAATATTTATATAATTTCATGAAGAATAAACGTTAAATGTTGAATGTTGAATGTTGAATTTTAAAATAACTTTGGATTATAATTCAATCATTCAAAATTGGTTTTATTCGTTGTTCAACAAAGACTTCCAGCCTTTTGTTTCAATTGTTAGCACAGTTTCTTCCACTTTTTCTTTCAAGCTGGATTTGAATCTTCCAAGATTTTGAGCAATCAATTCATCATAAGCGCCAATGATTTCTGCTGCTAATATTCCGGCGTTTTTGGCGCCGTCCAAAGCTACTGTCGCCACTGGAATTCCAGAAGGCATTTGTAAGATTGACAATACAGAATCCCAGCCATCAATTGAATTGGAAGATTTTACTGGAACACCAATTACTGGCAAGGTGGTTAATGAAGCCACCATTCCTGGTAAATGTGCTGCCCCACCAGCACCTGCAATAATTACTTTGATTCCTCTTGTGCGTGCATTTTCTGCATATTCAATCATGCGATGCGGTGTGCGGTGTGCTGATACTACCGTTAATTCATACGAAACACCAAGTTCATCAAGAACTTTTGCGGCTTCTTTCATGATTGGGAGGTCTGAGGAACTACCCATGATAATTCCTACAACTGGCTGATTCATTAGGCGATAACTTTAATGGTTGCGTTTATTTTTTCTACTTTTTGAAGTAATTGTTCAAAATTGTCATCTATAATGGTGATGTGTCCCATTTTTCTTTTTGGCTTGGTAAATTTCTTACCGTATAAATGGATGTAAGCACCTTCAATTCGAAGTACTTCTTCAATTCCCTCATAAATGGCAATGCCACTGTAGCCTTCTTCTCCCAAAATATTGACCATCGCAGACTGTTTTGCAATGGCTGGCGAACCTAGTGGCAAGTTTAATATGGCTCTTAAATGTTGTTCGAATTGTGAGGTATAATTTGCTTTAATGGTTTGGTGTCCGCTATTGTGTGGGCGAGGAGCAACTTCATTGACCAATACTTCTCCTGTTTTGGTAACAAACATTTCAACAGCCAACAGTCCAACAATTTCCAGCTTTTCAACCACTTTTCTGGCGATGTCAAATGCTTTTTGCTCTATTTCTTTCGAGATTTTTGCCGGAGCAAATAAATATTCTACCAAATTATATTCAGGGTGAAATACCAATTCCACTACAGGATAAACGACGATGTCACCACTTTCATTGCGGGCAGTGATGACAGAAATTTCTTTTTCAAAATCTATCAGCTTTTCTAATAAACTTGGTGCATCAAAACCTTTTTCAATAGCTTCTTTGGTTGCTATTTTGAAAACGCCACGTCCATCATAACCAGCCATTCCTAGTTTTTGTACTGCAGGCAAAAAATTGATGTGTTTTTTGAGGTCTTCTTTGTTTTCCAGCAATACAAATTCCGCGGTTGGAATGCCGTGTTTTTTATAAAACTGCTTTTGGGATCTTTTGTCTTGTATGAGTTTGATTACCTCAGGCTGTGGGAAAACCTTTTTCCCCATTTTTTGTAACTTGCTTAAGGCTTCAGTATTTACATTTTCTACTTCTATGGTAATGAGGTCCAGGTTTTTACCAAAATTGATGACATCATCATAATTTGTTGGATCTCCCAATATAAATTCACTTGCGAATTCTTTACATGGAGAGCTAGGATCGGCATCAAGGATTGAGGTGTTAATGTTAAAATCAACGCAAGATTGAATGAGCATGCGTCCTAGTTGACCACCACCCAATATTCCAAGTTTAAGGTCTTGATAAAAAGGTTTGTTCATAATTTTTTTACAAATACTGTTAAGGGGAAACGAATGTACGAAAAATTTAATTATTGTAATGAGAGTTGAATATTATGTATAGATAAATAATTGTATTTAACCCAGAGGTCTTTTGGGCGTTGTGTTGATTGAATGAAAAAAGGAGGTATAATCTTGTTTTGATGCATTAAAATTAATTTAGACTTCAAAATACTAAACAGGTTGGTTTGTTGGTTAATTCTTTGGTAATACTTTCAATTGAAATCTTTTGAAAGGTATTTTTTGATTTCAACTGCAAATTTGCTCGTTTAAATTTTGTGGTGAATAGTTTTTGTTGAATATGTTTTTGGGTTTTTAGTACTTTTATTGTTTTTTTTTGTCTTTTCTATTGATTTATGGGCTTTTTTGTTTTAAAATCGGAATATTTATTTTATTTGATTGATAAAATAGCTTCCAATTTTTTCTTTTGTAATCCTTTTTTTGTTGTATTAAACAATCTTTTCATTTTATTATTTATACAAAAAAAATAATAACATGAAAATATATTCATTATATACTTATTTTTAATATATTTGTTCTAGTCAAAACTTTCATATAATTATATGGTTACCTTTTTGTAATTTTAAGTATTGACAATTATTAGTTCAAATAAATTAACATAGTCCCTATAATCTATAATCCCCGTTTAACCAACGAGATAGTTTTGAAGTCCTGCTATTGTTGTGCTTTCGGCACAATGTACCTGTAATTTTGATTTCACATTTAAATTTAATCTTATGAAGAATTTTACAATCCTCGTATTTCTTTTAATTTCTTTGAGTGTTGAGGCACAAACCCCAGGTGGAGTAAGTTCAAATTTAAAGGCTTGGTATAAAGCCGATGGCAATGTTCCTGTTTCTGGAACAAACGTAACTGCTTGGAACAATCAAGTAGCAGGAGGAGTAAACGTAACGTCGATTGGCGGTACACCTCAACTTACTGCCGCGGGTTTGAATTTTAATCCCACTGTTTATTTAAATGGATCTTCCTATTTGTATTCTAACAATGTTGCGGGTTCAAATTATATTAGCGCGTCCAACAATTCGGCATTTATTGTGTTTACCAAAGTGTTGCCTTTTGATGTAGGTAACAGTGAAATTATTGCCAAATGGAATCTTGCCCCAACCAATAGAACAACCTGGGAAATTGAGCCACCAACAGGTTTATTACGTTTCGACTTCCCGTCAAGTGGTGCTGGAAAAGGAATTGGAACAACTGTAGTTAGTCCATTGTCTTTTATTGGTTCAGCAACCACAGACGTAACTTTTGATTCATTGAATCTTAATGGACTTAATGAAAGGGTGAAAACCATTACAGGATTGGTTGCCAATCCTACTGCACTAGGCCCTTATATGATTGGTGCAGATAATTTAGGCGCGTATACTTACTTGGGACATATTGCGGAGATTATTTATTATGATAGTCACCTTACATATTCCAGCAGAAGAAGGGTAGAAAGTTATTTGGGAATTAAATATGGTATTACTTTAGGGAACACTACCAATCCAATAGATTATCTTGCCTCTGATCCAACCATCAAGACTTGGAATAAAAGTGTTGTATATCAAAATCATGTAGCTGGTATTGGACGAGATGATGCAGCTTCATTAAATCAAAAACAAGGAACCAGTCAAAATGTGACAAGTTTGGTGACCATGGCTTTGGGGTCAATTGCAACTACGAATATTTTAAATACCAATACTTTTCCAGTAGATAAATCTTATTTGGTTTGGGGTGATGACAATACTTCATTGAGTAGTGCAGGAGTTACAGATTTTTCTGCTCCTGTATTGGCTAGAATACAGCGGGTTTGGCGTTCTCAGGAAACTGGTACTCTTGGTACTGTAAAATTAAGAATCTCACTTGCTGCAGTGACTTTGGCTACGGGTTGTAGTAGTTTAAACAGTTATCGTTTAATGGTAGATGGTGATGGTGTATTTGCCTCAGGTGCTACATTAATTGCACCAAGTGCTTATAACGTGGGTGCACAATGGGTAGAATTTGATGTTGATTTTACGCCTGCAATCGGGTTTTACTTTACCCTCGGAAGGGTTGCTGATGTACTTCCAATGGCGGTACTTTCAGGCACAAACACTAGCTGCGCAGGCGCGAGTACAAACCTAAGTGTTGCATTAACAGGCGTATCACCTTGGAACATTACCTATACTGATGGTACCACACCAAAAACCATTTCTGGAATTACCGCTAGTCCTTATTTTTTTAGTGTAAGTCCAGTGTCAACAAAAACATATAGCGTTACAGCGGTGAGTGATTTTTATTGTAGTGGAATTTCTATGACAGGAACTCCAATAGTCACCGTTAATCCATTACCAACTTCGACGCTTTCAGGAACAGCGGCCATTTGTGCAGGAGCAAGCACTAACTTAAGTGTTGTTTTAACCGGTACTCAACCCTGGAGTATTTCTTATACCGACGGCACTACTCCAACAACCATTACAGGAATTACCACAAGTCCTTACAGTATTTCTGTGAGTCCTGCTTCCACCAAAACATTTTCTGTAACAGCAGTAAGTGATGTCAATTGTACGGGAACTTCCATGACAGGAACACCAATGGTTTCCATAAATCCATCGCCTACCGCAACCCTTTCTGGTTCAACCTCCATTTGCGCAGGATTGAGCACCAACTTAACAGCAACTTTAACAGGAACACAACCTTGGTCTTTGACTTACACCGACGGAACTACGCCAGTAACTGTTTCAGGAATTACAGCAAGCCCTTATGATTTGAGTGTAAGTCCAGTAGCTAATAAAAATTATTTATTAACTGCGGTAAGTGATGGAAGTTGCACAGGAACATTTTCTGGAACGGCCGCAATTGCTGTAAATCCTTACATAGCTTTTAATGCAGCTACATATTCTACTATTGAGGCTCTTCCAACGAACCCTCCAAGGTTAATTATAAAAGGAGTTATTGTAAATCCATCAACCGTAACAATTTCAGTTACCACTTCAGCAACAGCTGGTGTTGATTATACTTTGACACAAACCACCATCACCATTCCTGCAGGCACTTATGATGGTACTACTGCAACAGGAATCGCTCTTCCATTTACTGTCATTGATGATGCTATTTCTGAAACTACCGAAACAGTAAAATTTGATATCATTTCTGCAACTGGAGATATAAGCACATCGACTACAACCTGTAATTTAGGAATCAAAACTTCAGTGTATACTATATATGATGATGACTGTGCTAAACCAGCCCTTGGTCCTGATAAAATATACTGTCAAGGTGTTGTCATCAATCAAACCTTAACAGGCCCTGTTGGGAATGATTATTATAAATGGAAAAAAATTGAAAACAGTGCAGATACTTCATTTTCTGTCAACTATACGGCAACTTCTCCTGGAACTTATATTTTAAAAACGGGAAAATTTGGAGGCAATTTAATTACCAATGGTGATTTCAGTTCTGGCAATACTGGTTTTACAACTGGATATGCTTACACCACAGGAAACTTCCCCGCTGGAGTTGGAGGAAAGTACAATATTGTTGCTGACAATACCAATAATACTTGGGCTTACAATGCAAAAGACCATACAACAGGCACTGGAAAATTCATGTTTATTGATGGAAATAGTGTTTTGGGAATAAAAGTTTGGAGTCAAAACATCACTGTAGTTCCTAATACGGATTATTTTTTCTCTGCTTGGGTACATAACTTAAGTCCGGCAGGGAATAATGATCCTCAATTAAATTTTGATATTAATGGTGCCAATATTGGTGGTACTTATAATGTATTTTCAGATGTAGATGGTGCCATAGGCCGAAAATGGAATCAGTTTTACACTACTTGGAATTCTGGTTCGAATACCAATATCACCATCTCTATTGAAGACAATGTTACTGGTTCTTACAATGATTTTGCTATTGATGATATTTATTTCAGCAACAATGGCTGTAGTTATAGTGATACTATTGTCATTGCTCAACCTTTAAATCCTGTTGTAACAGTGCCAGCGAATTATAGTATTTGTAACAATTCTAATACTACTGCTACTAATTTTACCAGCGTTGCTACAGGAACGGTTACATATACATGGACCAATTCTGCTACAAGTATTGGTTTGGCTGCTTCTGGTACAGGAAACTTACCCATCTTTACTGCTACCAATACCACCAATTCACCAATCACAGCAAGTATAGTAGTAACACCAACAGCAAATGGTTGCCCTGGATTACCAAAAACTTTTACCATTACCGTCAATCCAACACCGACAGCAAGCCTTTCGGGGGCAACCTCCATTTGCGCAGGATTGAGTACCAACTTAACAGCAACTTTAACAGGAACACAACCCTGGTCTTTGACTTATACCGATGGAACTACACCTGTAACAATTTCAGGAATTGCAGCAAGTCCTTATGTTTTTGGTGTAAGTCCTGCTTCCACCAAAACATACAGTATTACAGCAATTGGTGATGTGAATTGTACCGGAACTTCCATGACTGGAACTCCAATGGTAACCGTTAAACCTTTGCCAACTTCAATATTAACGGGTACAATTTCAGGTTGCAGCGGAACAACCAATATTAAGTTAAGCGTAGGTTTAACCGGTACTTCTCCATGGAGTTATACTTATTTTGATGGTACAACTTCAACCTCTGTAACAGGGGTTGCATCTACACCAGATAAAATATATTTACCTGCACTTACTACCACAAAAACCTATACAATTACAGCCGTGAGTGATGCATTTTGTACCGGTCCTTCCATGACAGGTGCAGCAACAGTAACAGTTACTCCTGGCCCAACAGCTACATTGTCAGGCACATCAACCGTATGTGCAGGAGCGAGCGCTAACCTGACTGTTGTTTTAACAGGTGCTCAACCCTGGAACATGACGTATACCGACGGTACTACGCCAGTAACCGTTTCAGGAATTACAGCAAGCCCTTATGTTTTTGGTGTAAGTCCTGCTTCCACCAAAACATACAGTATTACAGCAGTTAGTGATGTGAATTGTAACGGAACTTCCATGACTGGAACTCCAATGGTAACCGTTAAACCTTTGCCAACTT
>CALPQG020000088.1 GCA_943325655.2 Bifidobacterium breve
AACCAATACATTGTGAGCGCTTGAAACCGAAACGGCAGCACTAGTTACTCCCTCAAAACTATTATTATATATTTTTATATCTTTACCACTAGTACTCACATAAACTCCGTTAGTAGTATTAAGAAACTTACAAGCATTGACAGTCAACGAATCAGAAAAAGATATTAATGCATAAGACTGATTTTGAAATTCAATGTTGCTGATTTGAGAAGGCCCTGTTTGTGGTAAATATAAATTAGCTGTTTTAATAATAATTTTTTTCTCATTCACTGCCACACTGCCCGTTTGTGAATTACCATCAATGATTACCCCATAAGGGTTCAATATTGGAGGAAGACCATTTGGAGTAAAAGTAAATGGTGCAGTACCTACAAGCTTAAATTTAATTTCTGTTTTTTCAGTTTTTGCATTTGCACACAATATCGCCGCACGCAAAGAACCCGGAGTTGGGTTATTGTTGTCGCCATTGTCGTCAATGGTGGTTACTTCACAAGGGCAAGTAGGGCAAAAGTTCACTTTCAACATCGAACTTAATTCAGATGTATTCCCATTGACATCAGTTGCTGAAGTAATTAAATAAGCAGTGCTAGAATCTGTAAATATAGCATCAGGCAAACGGTAAGACCAAACGCTATCACCTTTAGAAACCTCTACTCCAAGATATTGAACAGTATTTTGGGCCTTACCATCAGACAAAAATATTTCTATCGAATCATTTGGTGCCGCTTTACCTATAAGCAAATTTATTGTGCAACTTAGTCCATATGGTTTTTTGATTGCATTATTCCCAAATTGGTCTGTGTTTATTGATTGTGCATGTCTAAAAGTACTTTGAGAAATTTTGTTTTTAGTACTACCTCTATATACAAATACACCATTTATTCCATTATCAGAAAAATCATTGGTTTTAATTAAATTTAAACTACTCCCACCTTGCAAAGCCAAACCATAAGTAGCATTATTTTTAATCGTATTATTTTTGATAGTGGCATTATTTATTGAAAACAAGGTTATTCCTCCATAAATCTGACCATCATTTGCTGCCTTATAACTGTCGAAATTTGAAGAATCAATTCCATATCCGTTACCCGATATTAGATTTCCTTGAATTACAGGATTGTCAGACCCAGCTTCTCCATAAATAGCACAAAAATCATTACCAATTGACTTTGTTCCAGTGATATCAGTACCTATATAATTGTTTTGAATAAGTAAATTAGGAGTTGAATAAAAATGAATTCCTGCGGCTTTATTTCCACTGATGATATTTCTTTCACCGTCCAATATCCCACCTATTACAATATTAGAACACTCCTGCATATAAATTCCATGACTACCATTTCGAGTATATAAAGTATCTGTCCCTAGTTCATTTAAGCCAATAATATTTGCTTTAAAGGATACATTATCACAGGTTTTCATCATAATACCAGAACCATAATAACGGTCTTTTGATTGATTCAATGTATAATTTCTGCTTCCTGTAACCACATTACCACTATCAATTTTACCGACAGTTACATTCGAAGATTCCAACATATACAAGCCCTGATATGCCCCTTGGTCAGAATCATTTTGATAACCTGAAGCCAACTGACCGGAATATATTTTATTAGCAATAATTTTAACATTTGAAGCATAATACACACCCATTGCTCCATAAATTTTATTATTACTAAATGTAATATTACTAGCATATTGCGCCGTCAAACCCGTTTGGTAGTTAAAATCTGAGATGGAGGTAGGCGATCCAAAAGTGCAGTTTCTGACAGTACAATTATTAATAAAAGTATTACCACTATGAATTCCGTCAATTTGAACACGAACACTATAAAATTCACAATCTTCTAAAAAACAATTACTATTAAATTGTATATTATCAGAGGAAGAGAATGCAGAGGTCATTACTTTATTATGATCCCTAGTATAATTAGAACTTATAATTAAACCTTTGATGGTATAAGTGCCATTATTTGCAATAGAACCTGGTGTAAAACCCATCAGTACCGGTTTTTGAACAGGATAATTGTTCTGGGTTGTTCCATCTAAAATATACTGATAAGAAAGTTCCGGATAATCGACCAATCTATAATCAATAATCAACTGATCACTAGGTAAATTAAATTTAATATGACTCAAAACATTATCTGCTTCTGCATCAATTATAGCTTGTATTAAAGAGCCCTGACCAGAGGAACTATTATTGGTTACCCAATAAACATTTTGTGAAAAACACACAAATCTCCATACTATTAAAAACAAAAACAGTAAACTTTTTTTCATTGGGGTGTATTTTTAAATCTTAAAATGTTTTAATATTAATAAGCCACTTCAACCAAATTGGTCATGGGACTTTCGCTATAATCGTTAAATACTGCTTTCATTTTATAGCTGTATTTGGTATTGACGGTAAGCCTTTTGTCGTAAAGTTCCCTTTGATCTTTGGCAATGGTCATGTACAATTCAGGTTTTGCTCCTTGTTTGGCCCTGTATATTTTAAATTCTTTTATACCTTCCTGGTTATAAACCCAGCTTAACTTCACCTCTTTTGTTGGTCGGTTAACTAAGACACTAAAATTTAAAACTGCCGGTTTCACGCCAAAATCTGAGGTTTTAATTTCTATTACTTTAGCAGGCAAACATACCAATCCACTTTCGTCAATGGCTTTCATCGTGTATCTATAAACCTGGTTATTGGTAGTGGTGCTGTCTACAAAAAAGTTGGTCGTATCTGTCAGTGGAATGTTTTTTATCACCTGCCAATCAAGGTCCAATGGTCCTTTTCTTAACAATTGTTGTTGCGCCAAATCATCACTTCCACAAGGAATCCACCGGATCATTACCCCTTTTTTAACCAACATGTACCTTGAAATTTCAGGTGTTTGTGGTTTTAATTTATCTGGTCTTTTCAATTCTAATGGAAGTGTCAATATAGAACCATTTCCAATTTGATCAATTGCAGCAATTTTATAATACACTGTTTTCAAATTGTTGAGACTACTAAGTGTATCAGTATAGGTAGTATCTGAAACAGTACCACTGGTGAGTCGGGTAAGTACGTCTTTTTTATGCTGTAACCTAAACACCCTGTAGCCATAAAAGTCTTTCTCAGTATTTTTGTTCCAGGACAAATGTGCTACAAAGTTAGAATCCACATAACCTCTTAATCCGGATGGAATAGCTGGTGGAAGTGAATCGACCATGTGCATTAATCTTGTTGCTGACAACATAGAATCTCCAGCCAATCCAACAGCTTTCACCCTGTAATAACCATCGCTTAAAGGAATTTTGTCGGAGAAAATTAATTTTTGTTTAGGTTTTACTTTACCCAAACTTTCAAACTTTACAAATCCATCCGCAGAGCGTTGCACATCAAAAAAGTCAACATTATTTTGTTCTGAAGGATCTATACTCCATTCTACTACCACTTCATTCATACTTGTAGCCGAAACTTGTATAATTTCAGGACCATTTTTCAGCAATTCAACAGCTTTTCCAGATACAATTTCTTCAGGTGGAGAAGCATCTCCAAAAGGACCAAAACCAATAATTTTGTAATAATAGGTTTTACCCATTTCAGGCACAGAATCGGTAAAAATAGAGTTTGATTTCAGGTAAGCATCATTGGAATAAGAACCAATAAATGGACGAGGATTAAGTTTCACAAAATCGCCACTGGCTTTTTCAGCGCGGTATATGTCAAAATAAGCAAAACTAAAGGTAGGGTAATTACTTCTCCAGGAAAGTGTTACATGTTTTTCGGTAAATAAAATTTTAATATTTGAAACCGCTGGTTGTTCATATTTCTTACCAGTGTTTACAAAAATTGTTTTTGAAAGTTCTTTGAGTTGAAATGGTTTTGATGTCTCAATTTTATACTCATACAAAGTGTTTGGTTCAATATTGGTATCTTCAAAATTCAATCCCATATCCTTTGCAGCCTGAGGATACAATCCTGAGCCGGCCATACAAAGTGCATAAATAATTTCAAGGTTTTTTTGTTGCTCAAAAGCCTCTGCTGTATTGGATTTCAAAGTAATTGGCCCCAAAACTTCTGTAGCCATCATGGCAATTTTGGTAGCGTTGGAAGTATCATGTCTGCTTTCCAATTCTTTTTTTGAAACTGGTAAAATTGGGGAATTTGTAATTTTTACAAACGCTTCTTTCCCTCCAGATTTTTTACGGTAAATGGTATACCCATTTTTCATTCCATGCACCCAAGTTTCAAAATTGGTTGGAGCCCAACGAAGCATGATTTTATTTCCATCAAATTTACTAAGGGCCTCAAGGGTCAATACTTTTTTTGAAACAGGCTGTTCGGTGGCAGCTGGTGCTGTCTTTTTCTTGGCAACATTTTGAGCAAAACCCGTAACTTGAAACAATAAACTTAATGAAAAGAAGATGCACCATCTTCCAAATTTTATATTAAACATGTTTACAAATATTATTTCGAATAAATAATTAGTCAATAAATTTTAATTCCTTGTCTACATCAAAACTTAAGGTAGCGTTGGCTTTAGGAGAAGTTGTTCCTGGCAAATAGTATTCTACTTTATAATCACAACGTTCACCAGCACTAAAATTCAAGCTAGATTTCAAACTTGGATCCAAAGTAATATGTGCCAATGCTGCATCTTTGATAACATCTCCAACCACATCAAAATGGGTCGTCAATGTAGTGCCATCAGATGAAAATTTAATACCATTCGTTGGAGGACAAGACAAGGAGGTATCTCTTCGGGAATTTTGTTTTAATGCAGTTGATACACTGGCGTTATAAATTGTATTCAATGCGGTTAACCTGTTGCCACTAAACTTTGCATTTACTTTTACCAAAGGAGGTAAAGTAATGATTTGATCTACCGAATAACCATGCAACTCCACATCTGAAAAAGATTCAATTTTTGCAGATACTGCTTTAAATTCTTGGGTAACAGACCTCGTAACTGGTTCTGATTTTATGGCAAGAGTGGTAAATGAAGCCATTTTTTCACTAAATGTAGCAAAAGCACTGGTTGTAAAATCATACTCTAATAATGTATGTTTTTCTTTCAATATTTCACCTTTCGCATCACCTTGGCTATTTGCTTTAGTTAAATCAGCTTTTTTACTCACCGTATCTTCAGCAGCTAATTTTACTAACCTGAATTTATAAGCAGTACTTTTAGTTAACATAGCCATTGGGATTTTATAATTGATCCGCGTATTGTTTTCCGTTAAAGTCACTTTATTCAAGGTAGTAACCAGTGAATTTCCATTTAAAATTTCAATGGCATACACATATCCTGGTTCCGGTCTAAAAGCATATTCAGGTTCTGTAAAAAGTTTGACGAAACCGATATCACTTTCCATTTTATACATGTTTTGCATACTAGGAAGAGGATAGCCATATTTTACATTTGATACAGGTATCGTATAATCTCCAGCTTTGGTGGTAAAAGTATATACTTCTACTTCATCACTTGCGTGTTCACAATCAATACTTGCTGTAACAGTTATGTCTGCACCGCCAGGTAAAGGTTTGTTCGGCACAAAATACATCACTTTTTTGGAAGGATCTATTTCAAATTTACCCGCAATAGCTGTAACAACTTTTGTTTTTAAGTCTGTAGCCTTAACCGTTATTAAACCATTAAGTAACCTCACCTCTAAATCAGAACCATCTTTTTGAAGTACCTTAACAGTTCCTCCAATCGGAACTTTTAGATTGACCTTAATTTTGGAAAATGCATCTACTTCCATCTGTCCTTTTACAGGACTAAAGGTAGAAAACAAACCTAATTTCCCTTCTGCTTCTTTTTGATCACAATCATCACCAAGCGTTACACTGAAATCAAAACCTGTTTGACCAAGCACTGGCAAATCAATATTCACCCCTGCATCACCTTTAAAAATAGTTGGCGATGGTCCCTGACCGCTCAATGCCAAATAGGCTGAAACATCTAAAAAATTAAGGTCATACCCACAAGCTTTCGCTCCCACTTGCATGCTTGCATAGCCAAACAATTGACCCGCAGCATACCATTTGTTTATTCCTATATCTGAGACATCATATCCACAATAAGGATTTGGTAATTGTGAAGTATTCACTTTAATAAATAAAATATCAAATCCTACACCAGCTTTAACGGAAGCGTAAAAGCCTAATTTACAGCCAAGTATACTTACAGCAGCATTACCCTTTCCTGTAATTTCTAATCTGGCACCAAACGCAAAGCCACTTCCCATTTTTAACAAGGGAGAATCAGCCAAACTTTTGCCACTCACCCTAACCTCTGGTGGCATCGGTGCTATTGGGGGATTTGGCAATTGGTTACCCATTACAAAATAACTTTGCACCATCAATTTCAATATTTTGATGTCAATAACAATCCCATTCATTTTGTCAGGTCTGCCTACATAAAAATACCAAATACCAGTTTTTGCATTCACATACAATTCTATTTTACCAGCCAGATTCATACCATCCTCTTTTACAGAACCATAGATCATTGGACTAGAAGGTGGAGCAGATAAATAAGCCGCAAACATTCCTGATAAGATTTCATCTTTGATATACATTACCGTTTTCCATTTTACCATGACACATTTACCAGAATAATCTTTCTTTGTATCTCCAGTAGGATCAGAAGCTGCGGCCAATTTGCCCAATGATCCCGCTATAGAAGCGGCATCTAACATTTGCGCACTGCCTTCCATGCCCAGTTGGTCCAAACCTCCCGACTCTAACAATACGGCAAAAATTTTGATTTTACCATTCAACAACTCTTCACTCTTGGAGGTACTAAAATCACAACCAATGCTGATTCCAACCCCTGACAATTCATCAGGAATATATGTCGCTCCGGATTCGGTTTTCCCATAGCCTTCAGTTGGTTCAGCTTCTCCTGTAACAGGATACCTCATGTGATAACTCACCCCTCCATAAAAACCATTTAACTGAAACGCAGGAGGTATAGGCACTGAAACTGGTAACCTCAACCCAGCGTCAACCATCCAATAGGAGAATTTATCCGTTTTTGCAACATTATCTTTTTGTCCAAAAACACCTGTGGCAGTTAATTTAAAAGATGGTTTTTCAAGTTCAAAAGCTAATCGTCCAGCAAAACCAGTTCCATAAAATTTATCGCCTTCAAAAAACTCTAATTCTCCATGAAAACTGTAAGAACCTTTTTGTTTAATATCTATATATAATTTATCAAGAATAACTTCATCAAATTCCCATTTGCTCGTAGCAAGATTGCGTTTTGCCCAAATGGTGAGGGACAAACCACCACCTAAACTAGAAGATTCAGAAGTTTTCGAAGAGCTTCCAGTCAAATTAGCACTCATACTAATTTTTAACCCTAAAGATTGGCCTTGATTTTTAACTTTAATTGCAATTTCAGAAATAGAAATAGGTGATGATGAGACTGTTGGAATACTTATATCTGTGTCAATTGATCCAGTAACAGGATCAAGAGATAAATATTCTTTACTTGTTTTTAAAATCAACCCTCTAAAAATAACTGCTACAGCTGTAACTTCTGCTTTCCCTTTACCCATTGGAGCACTAATTGAAGCTTTGCCATTCAGGTAAGCCGAAGCATCAAATTTTTCATTGATCAATGTCAAATTGATTTTTGACCCTGGGTCTAAAGTTACATTGCCTATTTTAAAACAATCAAAACTCAAAGACTCTTCCAGTGCTACTTCTGCAGAATAACTATAGCCCTCATTGACTTTCATGATACCGCCCACATAACTAAATTTGGCTGTTTCTTTAGTTCCTTTTTGTGACAAAGGAATGTCAAGTTTACCTCCAAAACCACCACCCATAAAAGTATTCGTTACAAAAGCTACATACACCGTGTCAACAGTCATGTTAAAACCACTCATTTCACCTTTATCGTAACTTAAAATATTTCCAACACCAATTTGCCCTGTAAACCCTTGTTTATCAATCAATACATCTTTAATATCAACTGTCGTTCGTTCAGTTCCACCTCTATTAAATTCTTTGGGAAAAGTAACTGATGCAGCTTTAAGGCTAAATCCCTGCCATGTGGTACTTACGTCTTTACCGTTGCTTCCACCCATTACGATTCCACCGTTCACATTCGATGTAACGGTATTGGTATATATAGAAGGGAAAACTGTTTCATTAGAATTTTGCAAATCTGAATGGTCAAAAACGAATCCTTCAGCTAAAAATGAATAACCAGGCAAAGTGCCAATCCTAAATTTTTTAACTTGATCAATTACGACGATATAATCATTTAGACTATTTACATCCAAACTAAAATCCATCGTAACACTGTCTTTCAAATTGATGGTTCCATCAGGATTTTCAGGTTTCATGGTTTC
This sequence comes from Bifidobacterium breve, assembly GCA_943325655.2. Classification (GTDB taxonomy): domain Bacteria; phylum Bacteroidota; class Bacteroidia; order Cytophagales; family UBA9547; genus CALPQG02. The sequence continues at coordinate 8,347 of CALPQG020000088.1, forward strand.
TTTG
>CALPQG020000089.1 GCA_943325655.2 Bifidobacterium breve
GCACCGGCTTCTAAGGCCATTTTACAAAAGCTTGACCATAAAGTGATGGTAGAAGTTTTTCTAGATGGAGAGTTGCCAGGAAACCTCAAAAGACTTCAAAAAGCCATCAGGGAACAACTAGAAGAATTTAAAGTATACGGTGGAAAAAATATCGAATTTCGATTTACAGACCCTTCTGCTGCGGCAGACAAAAAAGTACGCATGAATTTTTACATGCAATTGGCAAAAAAAGGCATCAATCCCATTCCATTGTCTTGCAGCGAAGAAGACAAAACTACAGCAAGAGTTATTGTTCCAGGAGCATTGGTGACTTATAAAAACAAAGAAGCTGCTGTAGCTTTGCATGGCACCAATTGGGGGCAATGCCCTGAAGATGAAGCCATCAATCAATCTATTGAAGGTTTGGAATTTTCATTTATCAATGCAATCAAACAAGCCACTCAGGTGAGCAAAAAGAAAATCGCTTACCTAAGAGGTCATGGTGAAATGGATTCTTTGGCCATTTCAGATTTGGTATCTTCCTTAAAAGATTTGTATGAAATCAGACCTGTAAACCTTTCTAAAATTGGTAACCTTGAAGGCTACGACGCCATCATGATGGTAAAACCCAGGAATACTTTTGACGAAGAAGACAAATTAAAAATCGATCAGTTTGTAGTGAACGGCGGTAAAGCGTTGTTTTTTATTGATCCGGTGAACATTCGAATGGAAGACATTTACCCAAATGGTACCATTCCATTGCCTTATAATTTAAACCTTGACGACCTGTTTTTCAATTTTGGCGTAAGGTTAAATACTGATTTGATTCAGGACAAATATTCAGGATACATTCCTGTGGTGGTTGGCATGAATGGCAACGAGCCTCAAATGCAAATGATTCCCTGGAGATACAATCCTGTGATTTATAATTTTAACAAACACCCAATTGTCAAAAACCTGGACGCGGTGTACACCAGGTTTGTTTCTTCTATTGATTCTATTCAAACCCCACAAATCAAAAAAACACCTTTGATGGTGACTTCCAAATACAGCCAACTTTATAAAGGATTACGGATTGTGACTTTGGACGAAATGCGCACAGAGCCAACTGAAGAATCTTTTAACAAAAGTTATGTTCCAACGGCATATTTATTGGAAGGGAAATTCAAATCTTTGTTTGCAGGAAAACCGCTTTTTGATGAGAAATATCCTGGCATTATTGTTCAAAACAAGGCCAGTAAAATAGTGATTTGTTCAGATGGAGATTTGCTAAAAAGTGAAGTTCATCCCAAAACAAGACAGCCTTACCCGATGGGTTATGATTTGTACATGAAAAAACAATTTGCCAACAAAGATTTCATGTTGAATGCCATCAATTACCTTTTGGATGAAGACGGTTTGATCAATGTGCGTTTGAAAGAAATCAAGCTTCGTCCGCTCGACAAGGCAAAAGTGAAACAAGAGAAGTACAAATGGCAGTTGATCAATATCGGTGGCCCGATTGCGGTACTGTTGTTGTTTGGTTTGCTGAGGTTTATTTGGAGAAAAAGGAAGTATGAGGTTAATAAATAGGGGAGGTTGTTAAAGTAAATACAACCGTGTTTTGTTTTACTTCATGGAGCAATCCTGAGAATATCGAGATAACGCATTTGAGATTAGAATTTATCAAATGAGTAAGTTTCCTTTTATAATTCCCTATTTATATGATAAGCAATCAAATCAAATTATTGTTTTATCGGTTTGGCATTCAGCACGAAATCCTAAAAAATGGATGAAAAGAGTTTGATGAAACTCTACTGAATATATACCCCAAGTAATTCTTCATTGTCTAAAATCACCTCAATATTTTCTTTCAAAGAAGTCGAAAGAGAATAACCTACATAATCAGCAGAGATAGGGAAATTTTTATGGGCACGGTCTACAATTACAGCGGTTTGTAATCTTTTAATGGATACATTTAAAAACGGTTTTAGACTATAGGCCATTGTTTTACCGGTATTTAATACATCATCTAATAAAATAATTGTTTTGTTTTTTAACTTAGCCGGATCAATATCCAATTGAACATTGCTTTGTTGTGGAGAGAGTTTATCCAAATCAATACGAATAAGTGTTACAATAAATGGTGCCACTTTTTCCAATTCATTCTTTAGAATTTGAGTAAATCTATAGCCGTTTTCAAAAATCCCTGCCAAATAAATTTCCTTCTCTTTGGGATTATTTTCATAAATCTCATAAGCGATTCGTGTAATTTTTTGTAAGGTTTGTACCTTATTCAGGATCAAAGTTTTTTCTGAAGACATCTAGTTTCTAATTTGGTAGCACAATTTAAAACAAAAGCTCATAAAAATGAATCTATAAACCAATTAATACTCTTCGGGATTGATATCAACAATAGATTGGTAAATAACATCTTGTATTTTTGTTCTGATATTTTGAGTAATGAGTTTTCTGTTTTCAGCATTTGGGTAAGTTCTGTTAGATAAAAATACCAATACGATATTGTATTTAGGATCAGCCCAAGCACAAGTACCTGTAAATCCAGTATGACCAAATGTGTTGAATGAACATAAATCAGACGTTGGACTCGATCCTCCCAACTGCGGTTTGTCCCAGCCTAATCCTCTTCTGCTGGAAGTATAATGCGCTCTTGTAAATTCTGCGACAGTTTCAGGTTTGAAATATTCAACTCCACCGTATGTTCCTTTTTGCAAATGTGTTTGCATCAATATTGCCATATCGTTGGCTGTGCTGAATAAACCTGCATGTCCCGAAACGCCACCCATCATTGCTGCACCAGGATCATGCACTGTACCTCGTATAATTTGTTTTCTGAAACCTGGTTCATCTTCCGTAGGAGGAATTCTATCCATATTGAGTTTTTCTAATGGTTTGTAGGTCGTGTTATACATCCCTAAGGGAGCATAAAAATGTTGTTCTAAAAATTCATTCATAGGTTGATTGATTTTCGATTCTACAATTCTTTTCATGATATAAAAACCAATATCACTGTAGCGATAAGGATAACAAGAAGTGTCAGAGTTGGCATGGTTTTGATTTTTAGGAATCAGGCTAGAGTTTATTGTCCATTGCCACATGGAGTCTGGAAGCGAAGAAACTGCAAATATGGTAGGAGTTACTGTCAAACTATAGATACTATCTTTGTGGGTACTGTAATAGGAATTTTTTAACACTCCGTTGTCCATGGTTTTTTTATAATATTCCAAATAAGGTTGAAGACCAGCTTTATGTGTCAATACTTCTCTTAAAAAAATGTTTTCTTTGTTGGTACCTTTTAAATCAGGCAGGTAAGTAGAAATAGTACTGTCTAAATTGATTTCACCATGTTCATATAAAAACATGACCGCTTGAAGCGTACCAGCAACTTTAGAGATTGAAGCGATGTCATAAATCGTTGAATCTTGTACCGGTAGGCTGTCTTTATAGTTATAATTTCCAAAGCTCTTTTCGTAAATCACTTTTCCATTTCGAGCAACCAATACTTCACAGCCAGGCATTACATGATTAGAAATTGCTTTTTTGATAATAGTATCAATGTTGTATAGCTTTTCTTCACGCATTCCAACTTGTTCTGGAATACCATATTGTAGTTTTTGAGAGTTCACAGTATAATAACCTCGACCTTCTCTGATGATTGAACTTGCGGAAACAGGTAGTTTTCCAGAAGATTTAGCAGCACCGAATAATATCTGAGGAACGAAGCGTTTAGTTACTTCATTGTGTTCATAGGTGCAAATGACGTTTGGTGAATTTTCAAAATATTTAAGGGCATAAGGGTTACCGAATAGCACCACAACAACCTTTGTTTTTTCTTCAAGTCTTTGAACTAGAATACTTATTTCTTTGGTGATGCCATAATCTTTGCTAGCAGTATTATTCATGCCATGGATACTGATAATGACAGTTTTATGTGCGTACTTAGCAACAAGAGCTTCTATTTGATCAGAAGTGAAATGATGATGTTCCAAATAATGATGGTTTTCAAAATGAGCATATTTGGTAAGTGTTTTTTGAAATTCATTTTCTATCGAAGTTCCAAATGCAATAGATGCATATTTAGTCGTGTCGTTATATTTGAAAGGAATCAAATTATTCTCATTGCTTACTACAGTAACAGCTTTTTCAAATAAAGTATTTCTAAGTGTTTTGGCATGAGCATTATGCAAATCATTAAACAGGTTCTTGGTTTCAATCGGTTTGTAATTGTTCAGTCCTGCCCAATATTTAGAACTCAATATTTTTTTGACACTTTTGTAAACGTCTTTTTGATTCAAATCACCATTTTCTAAAGCTTCTTTAATTTTCTTAATTGCAGTTGGCACATCTTCAGAAAACAGTAATACATCATTTCCAGCCTTTAATGCCATTACATCAACTTCACCTGGTTTAAAATATTTACTCACACCCTTCATATTCAGGGCATCCGTAAATATTAAGCCTTGAAAATCGAGCTTTTCTTTTAACAAATCTGTAACGATATTTTTTGAAAGGGTAGAAGCCCTATTTTGAGTATTGTCGTAAGCAGGAATATGTAAATGCGCAACCAAAATACCTCCAACGCTATCTCTAATAAGTTTTTTGAATGGGTAAAGTTCTAATTCATCCATTCTTTTCTTGGTGTGCTTTATGGTAGGTAATCCCAAATGAGAATCGCTGTCAGTATCTCCATGTCCTGGAAAATGTTTTGCAACAGCCATTACACCATTGTTCTGCAAGCCCTTCATATAGGCGATACCTTTTCGGGTTACATTCTCCTTGTTTTCACCAAAAGACCTGATACCTATAATTGGATTTAATGGATTACTATTGATATCCACCACTGGAGAAAAACTGACATGAACTCCTAATCTTTTGCATTGTTGGGCAATTTCTTTACCCATATCGTAAATGTATTTGTCTTCCTGAATTGCACCAAGAGTCATTTGTTTTGGAAAAACTAGGGTACTATCCAAACGCATACTCAATCCCCATTCTGCATCCATTGCTATCAATAAAGGTGTTTTAGCAGCGGCTTGAAATCGATTTGTTAACGTTGCTTGCCTGACAGGACCGCCTTGCATAAATATTAGTCCACCAATAGTATAATCCCTAACCAGGTTTTCTATGGCTGTATTTTGAGCTTCATCTACATTGGAATATGCCGCTATCATAAATAGCTGTCCAAGTTTTTGGTCATCAGTCAAGGCATTAAAAACACTATCAACCCAATGGACCTGTTTTTCTCTTGCTTCATCGCCGTCAAAATGTATGTTACTGCTCGTTGATACTAAAAATATGGTCAATAAAAGTAATATGGTGGATATTTTTTTGATTAATTGCATGGTGTAATGTTGCTGTATTATACTTTTTTTAAGGATAATTTTAATATAATATGGGTGTTTCCTTAGAATAATTATTGATTCGAGGTTGTATTTGCAATTACGCTTTAAAAGCTGAAAAAATGAAGTTATTTTTAGATTTTTAACGGAGTGATAGAAAAAATATTATATCTGTCGAATTGATTACTATTCTTTCAAAAACAACGAAGTGAAATATTGAAAAGTTCAATTGATATAAATATAGGTTAAGGTCTTTTCCTAATTTTTTTATTCAAATTACTTAAATATAAATATAATTTTACAAATGATTTATTTTTTAATTTGTCCAACTCATGATTTGCATTTTCAAGTTGGTATATCAAATTTAATGGGTCAGTTAAATAGGTTATAAAAAAATCTTTGTGCTTGTTGAATATATACTGATACATTTGTTCGATTTTACCTTCTTTGAACAGTTTTATTTTTCTTGAATGGATTGTAATTCTATAATAAAAGCCAGTATAATCTAATCTATATACCTCTCCACCACCTTTTAACATACTAATCCAAAAATCCCAATCCTCAATTCCATGAATCATTTTTTCATCAAATCCTCCAATTTTTTCCCAGTCAGACTTTCTAAACATGGCCGAAATAAAAATCATGTTATTTGTGGCTAGTAATTCATAACTAAAATCAGGCAATAACCATGCACCTGTTTTGTCGCCAAAATATTCGGCATTACAGTATACAACTTTAATTTGAGGATTATTAGATATGATTTGATGTGCTTTTGAAATGTAATTCGCGTCAATTTTATCATCACCATCAAGTGGTAATATATATTCTCCTTTTGCTTTGCTGATGGCGATGTTTCTTGCTTTTGAAGGACCATTATTATCGACATGAAAAGCCGAAATATTTCCATGTTTCTTAGCAATTGCGTCAATAATATTGGCTGTTTTATCTTTTGAACCATCATTAACAAGAATTATTTCTATGTTTCTATAATCCGAATCCAAAACAGATTGAACTGTTTCAGTAATATATTCTTCACAATTATAACATGGGATAACAACAGAAATTAAGTCCATTTGATAGTTTGAAAACTGTATTACAGTTAATTGAATTAAAGATTTTAGTTATTGTAAATTAAATACTTACATTAGTTAAATATTCGCATTTAATTTGAAGGAGTGTTTATGGTCTTAACAAAATTTAATTGGGAATAAATCGACTAAACAGGATTACAATCTTGTAAATTTATTATTATTGTTTAAATATTTATCGTTTTTTTCTAAATAATTAGGTTATCTTTTTTTTCTGATTTTTTTATTCAAATTACTTAAATATAAATATTGTTTGACAAATGATTTGTTTTTTATTTTATGTAATTCATTTTTAGCCAATTCAATTTCGTGTTTAGCATTTAAAAGTTGAAATTTAGTGATTTCTAGTTGATGTATTAAATTTAAAGGATTTGTTAAATAGCTTAAAAAGAAATCTTTATGCTTGTTAAATAAATATTGATGCATCAAATCTAGTTTTCCATCTTTGAATAATTTATTGGTACGAGACTGATTTGTTATTCTATAGTAAAAACCTGTGAAATCAATTTTAAAAACATTACCTCCATTTTTTAACATACTAATCCAAAAATCCCAATCTTCTATGCCATAAATCATTTTCTCATCAAAGCCAGAAATTTCCTCCCAGTCAGATTTTCTAAACATGGCTGAAACGAATATCATATTGTTTAGAGCCAGGCGTTTTAGATTAAATTCTGGTAGATTCCAACTGTCTTTTTTTTCTCCAAAATATTCTGCATTACAATAAACCACCTTAATTGATGAATCCGTCGATAATATTTTTATTGCTTTAGAAATGTATTGCGAATCAATTTTATCATCGCCATCTAAAGGTAAAATATAGTCACCTTTTGCTTTTGAAATGGCAATATTTCGAGCTTTTGATGGACCACTATTTTCAATAGAATATACTGAAATGGTTGGGTTTAACTCCGCCAATTGGGTGATGATTTTTAATGTATTATCAGTTGAACCGTCAGTTATTAAAATGATTTCTATTGGGGAATAATTTGAATATAAAACTGATTGAACTGTTTCTAAAACATATTTTTCACAATTATAGCATGGAATAATTACGGAGACTAAATTCATTGATTTCGGTGTAAATTAAATATTATTAATAGTTGTGTTTGTTATTAAAAATAAATTCTGTTGTATTTATGAGTATAGACTAAAATAAATGGCTCACTTGTATATTGTGGGGAGTAAGCTATCTTTGAGGAAAATAATATTGTCTTGGAATCAGAATATTTATCCCATATTTTCCCTAAAGGTCTTTTAGAGCACTTTAAGGTTACTGCATTTATAGAACTAGAAAACATAGCTGAAAAAACTATGTTTTATGAAATTCATTTAGAAGAAAACAATAAGATTTTGGGTGATTATGACCAGAATCTTTACGAATCAAAAGGTTTCACAGAAGTAGTATTGCAGGACTTTCCCATTAGAGGTAAGGCTGTTTTTTTGAGGTTCAAACGCAGACGTTGGCGACTTAAAGACGACAAAACAAAAATAATAAGAAATGACTTTTCATTTGTAGCCGTTGGTTCTGGATTTACCCAAGAACTGTCGGATTTTTTAAAAGATAGCGGTCGATACAAGGGAAGATACGATCACGAACATAAGTAGTTATTTTGGTGTGAAAAGTGATAAACTAAACCGCCATTACAAGAAAAAAGTAAGTGGTTTTGATACTTGGAATCAGAAAGAACATGCCTCCGACTTTTTGATTTTCCCAGAAAATATAGGCCCAAATCTGAGTATAGACGAGCTTTCATTGTCAAAAGGAGAGCTATACACCTTTGTAACCAACAAAGATGGTAAGGGGAAATCGGGTACTTTGGTGGCCGTAATAATGGGTACAAAAGCGGAGGATATCAAAAACGTTTTGGAGAAAATTAGTCTCGAAAAACGTAATCTAGTAAAAGAAGTGACCTTGGACATGGCTAAAAATA
>CALPQG020000090.1 GCA_943325655.2 Bifidobacterium breve
ATAGAATCTGCTGGAGGCAAAGTGTTTGTTTGTGTGATTTGCAGGATGTTTTTATACAAATAGACCACGCCAGAATTGTCAGCAATAATTAAGTCAAGGAAATGGTCATGGTCAAAATCATACACCGCAGGACTCGGATAAGTATTAAAATTAGAAGCGTCCAAACCACCAAAACGATTGCTGGATAAAGTATAGGAAATGGCATTGGCATTCCTAATCCAGTATTCCAAATTCCCCTTGGTTTTGCCAATGAGAATATCTGCGAATCCGTCCAGGTTTAAATCTGTAAAACACAGGTTATCAGTGTTGCTAAGGTTAAGTATTGCAATAGATTCCTGTTTGGCGGTATCATATTTCAAGCCTTTTCCTGGCAAATGGGTATTCAAGATATACGTCAAAGATTTCAGCCCCTTGTAAACTTTCATGAATACCAAATCCAGTGCATGGTCTCCATTGAGGTCAGTAAAATAAGGTTTTATACTGGTGAATAAATAATTCCCTAATCCAAGATAATCTTTGGTTGACAATTTGAAGATTGGTTTTTTGGATGTTCCTGTGTTTTCAAACAAATACAAAGTGCTGTAAAACGTACTGGCAAGTTTGTCATAATTTCCACGGTTACCAATGACCAAATCCAGGTCTCCATCTCCGTCTACATCCACAAAAGCAGGTGTTGCATTTTCACCCACATCAATCATGGAGCCTTGAATAAAATCGCTTTTGAAATAATTAAAAACGGGCTTATTGTTCAGTCCTGAATTTTTATACACCAAAGAAGTATGTGCAAAATCACCTTTGTTGGTACTGTTGACAGGAGCATTGGTTGATACAATCAAATCTTTGATTCCATCAAAATCTATATCTTCATAAAAAGATGCCGCAGCCTTGGGGAATTCAGGCCGTTTTATGCCATCAGGATAAATAGTATCTACTAGTGTGAATTTGGCTTTCGTGACATTGCCGACGTTCATCAACTGGTCGATATTGTCACACGATGCTTTGACCACAAATAAATCTTTGTCCGCATCACCATCAAGGTTAATCGCCAATAAAGTACTTGCTTCTACATGTTGAATTTTTGCATTGGAATTGTCATTTCTCAAGCCTGTTTCACAACTTAAACCGAAACTATAAACACCACAGGATATTTCTTTTATGCCGCCCCAACAATCATCGACCCGTTTATAATGAAGGCTGTCGGTATGTGCATAGTCATCTATGCTCCTATTCAGGTGGTATTCTAACTGAGAACCATTGAAAAAGTTGAAGCAAATTAAATCCAAATCTCCATCTCCATCAATGTCTTCTAAGCTTGGTAAATCGGATGCATTGATTTGAACATTGATCATTCCGGAATACCCTTTGCTGAGCAAGGGATTTTTGACCAGTTTCCAGCTTAAAATTCCATTGCTACCTGTCGTGTTTTGATACACTTTTATACCGGCAGAAGTATGGGTAAAAATATCCGTTTTGCCATCCGAATTATAATCCTTTAACAACAGCCAATCCATTATTTCCGGAAAGAAAACCTGGTATTCGGGATGATGGATAAAGGTATTGTTTTCCGCTAAAAAGGTACTCAACACGCCTGAGCTTTTGTCAAACAAAACCAGGTCATCAATATTGTCGGCGTTTAATTTTATTTTACCATATTGACAAGCATTCATTCCTCCTGCAAAAATATTTTTAAGGGTATCATTGTTTGCATTTAAAAGAATGGCTTTGGAAAAACTAAACAGACCAGGTTGTTGTCCATAACTTTTACCATTGCTCAAAACAAGCAATAGTAAAATGCATAGATGGACAATTGATTTAAACATTGAATTGGTTTAGGATGGAAATTTAATAAACTATTTGGTTTATATCCTCATCATGGTTTTAGTAAGTGGAGAAAAAATCAATTTTAAGTGTTGAATTTTAAATTTTGAATGGGAAATAGAGATTACTTCATTTAAAATTCTCCATTCAAAATCCAAAATTTATAATTTCTTATATCTTTGCAGGATGCAACTGAAAAATGACTTAATACTAAGAACTTCTCGTGGCGAAAAAACCGAACGTACACCCGTTTGGTTAATGCGTCAGGCAGGTAGGGTTTTACCAGAATATAGAGCGGTAAGAGCCAAAATGGGTTCTTTTGAAGAATTGGTAAAATCACCAGAATTTGCGGCTGAAGTAACCATTCAACCTGTGGATATTTTGGGTGTGGATGCAGCCATTATTTTTTCAGACATCCTCGTAATTCCTGACGCCATGGGTTGTCACTACGAAATGATTGAAAGTCGGGGCCCAATTTTCCCTTCGCCAATCAAAACAGAAGCAGATGTCAACAAGCTAATTATCAGCAATCCTGAAGAAGATTTGGCTTATGTTTTGGAGGCCATCAAATTAACAAAACAAGGCCTGGCTGGTCGAGTACCATTGATTGGTTTCGCGGGAGCTCCCTGGACCATCTTCGCTTATATGGTAGAAGGTTCGGGTTCAAAAACTTTTTCGAAAGCAAAATATTGGTTGTACAACAATCCAACTTTGTCGCACAAGTTGTTGGATAAAATAACCGAGAGCACCATTTTGTACCTCAAAGCACAAATTAAAGCGGGCGCGGACCTCGTACAATTGTTCGATTCATGGGCAGGAATTTTATCTCCAACGCAATACCGTGAATTTGCTTTGCCTTATATTTCCAGAATTTGTGATGCCATTACAGAAGTTCCGATGACCGTATTTGCCAAAGGTGCTTTTTTTGCCAGAGAAGAAATGGGAAAATTAAGTTGCAACACCATAGGGCTCGACTGGAACATGGATATCACAGAATCTCGCAAATTGGTTGGTCCAAGCAAAGTTTTACAGGGCAATTTTGACCCATGTGCTTTGTATGCCGGCTATGCAGAAATTGAAAAAATGGCCAAACAAATGCTAGACGAATTCGGACCTCACCACCACATTGCCAATTTAGGTCATGGTTTGTATCCCGATATTGAACCTGATAAAGTAAAATGTTTTATCAATACCATCAAAGAATACAGTAGCCAGATGGCAAGATAATTAGCACATTCATTTATAATCAAACAGAAACTATGGAATTAATCATGCAGGCGCTAGACTTCTTCTTGCACCTTGACAAACATTTGGCGGACCTCATTGCCAATTACGGTACACTGACTTATGTCATTTTGTTTTTAATCATTTTTGTAGAAACGGGTGTGGTGATTATGCCATTTTTGCCTGGAGATTCTTTGCTTTTCGCAGCAGGAATGTTTGCAGCAAAAGGTGCTTTCAACATTGCATTCCTTTGTGTATTGCTATTTATAGCGGCATTTTTGGGTGATTTTATCAATTACTTTATCGGCAAATTCTTCGGAGAAAAACTCCTTACCCTCAAGTTGTTTGGCAAGCAATTGGTAAAAGCAGAACACCTCGACAAAACCCATGAATTTTATGAAAAGCATGGTCCTAAAACCATTATCATCGCACGCTTTGTACCGATAGTAAGAACTTTAGCTCCTTTTGTAGCTGGAATTGGTAAAATGAATTACAAAACATTCATCTCTTACAACATCATCGGTGGTGCCGTTTGGGTGGTTGGTTTATCCCTCGCAGGTTTTTTCTTAGGTGGTTTTGATATCATTAAAAATAATTTTGAAAAAGTAATCCTGGGAATAATTTTCATTTCCGTGGTACCGATTGTTGTGGAATTGATAAGGGGGAAAAAATAATTATAAAATTAAGATGCTTTTAATACTATAACGTCGACGAGGTTTTAAACCTCAATGTCGTTTAGTACGAGACACTGACTTAAAAATCCGTGATAATCCGCTTTATCCGCCAAATCTGTGTGCAATTTTGTTTTTATTCTAAGAATAATCCCGCAAGTGCGGGATGGAACTGATCTTTATCAAGTTAACGACAAGAAGAAATAAAAACGGCGACTTTAATTTTTTAAACCGTCCAAACTTTTAGCGTATCACTACATTCATTCAACAATTCCTCCTGGGATTTACAAAAAATTGGGTGCACAAGATTTTTAGCAATTTCGCAAAGTGGTATGAGCGTAAACCTTCGGTTTTGAATTTCCGGATGAGGAATGGTAAGTGTTTCCGATAAAATAATATCGTGGTTGAAATAAAGCAAATCTATGTCTATGCTACGTTCAGTCCACCTTTGTTGACGAACCCTACCGAGTTCATGTTCAATCAAAAGTGATTTTTGTAAAATAGTTTCGGCATCCAAATTCGATTTCACTTCCAATACACAATTTAAAAATAAAGCCTGATCCGTAATTCCCCAAGCTTCACTTTCGTACAAAGAAGATTGGTTTACGATATGGCCAAGGTGAAGTGTTATCGCTATTTTTGCTTTCTCAAACAGGTCATTTCTATCCCCCTGATTGCTTCCTAATAAAAGATATACCGTATTCATAAGGGGATAAAATTACAGGTTTTAATTTAATTTCATTTCATTTCCCCTATTAAATCACAAGAAAGGGTCATAAGTCCTAAAAGTGCTTTGCATTGGCTACTTCACAAATCTTTACCTCAAATTTTTAAGAAGAACTCTTATTGGGGCAAAACACGCAACCCGACAATCAAATAAGTGATCCTCTGGAACAAAGTTATAAGGTATACAGCATAACAAATAAGCTGGAAGCAATGACCAAGTTTAAATTATTTAGTTACATTTGTTGTTGTATGTAACTTGAATACTATTGAGTTAATAAAATTGATTTCTTTTTTAAAATAGCATAGAAAATGTGGCAATTTATTAAATACCTGTTAGCAACTTTAACCGCACTCACCATCTTTGTATGTATTGGCATTTTGATTATGGTGGGCGTATTTTCTTCTACTGAAGACAACACGATCATTGAACAAAACAGTGTACTGAAGTTAAAGTTTGACAAACCAATTACCGAAGTCACGCATTCAAATCCCCTCGAGAATTTAAATTTACCCATAGGATCAGCCACTGAAAGTATTGGATTGGTCGACATCAAAAAAGCCATTGCGGCAGCAAAATCTGATACTAAAATCAAAGGGATTTATTTACAATTGAGTGCTGTAAAAGCAGGATTTGCCAATTTACAGGAAATCAGAAACGCTTTGGTTGATTTTAAAAAATCGGGTAAATTTATTTATGCTTATGGAGAATCCTTCTCCGAAGGAGCTTATTACCTGGCTTCTGTGGCACATAAAATTTATTTAACACCCGAAGGTTTGTTAGAATTTAATGGGATTGGCACCCAAATATTCTACTTCAAAAATCTTTTTGAAAAGTTAGAAATCAAGCCTGAAGTTTTCAAAGTAGGCGATTATAAAAGTGCTGTGGAGCCGTTTTTGTTAGATAAAATGAGCGACTACAACCGAAATCAATTGGATACTTTGCTTGGTAGCGTGTACCAAACCATGTTACTTGATGTGGCAAAATCTCGTCAGTTGCCGATGAACAAACTCAGACTCATTTCTGATTCTATGTACGTGCACAATGCCAACGATGCGCTTCGCTATAAACTGATTACCAACCTTGGGTATTATGACCAAATAGAAACTGAGTTGAGAAAAAAACTGTCCATTCACCTGGTTTCTAAAAAAATAAGTTTTGTTGACCTGGAAAATTATATCAAAAGCATTCCTAAAAGTAGCGGGTCAGAAAATCAAAAAGTTGCAGTGATTGTTGCTGTGGGAGAAATTCACCAAGGGAAAAGTACTTTGGATGAAATTGGTTCAGCAGATGTTTGTGCGCAATTGCAAAAAGCCAAAAATGACCCGAAAGTTAAAGCCATTGTCTTGAGAATCAATTCTCCAGGAGGAAGTGCATTGGCATCTGATTTGATGTGGCGAGAAATTTTGATTACCAAAAAAGTAAAACCTGTAATTGCTTCGATGGGTGATATGGCTGCTTCTGGCGGTTATTACATGGCCATGGCTTGTAATAAAATTGTGGCACAACCTACCACCATTACGGGTTCTATTGGTGTATTCGGATTAATTTTCAATATCAAAAATACCCTGACCAACAAATTTGGAATCAATGTAGATGGGTACCACACAGGTAAATTTTCGGATGTAGGAAGTGCAACCCGAGACATGACTGACTATGAGCGAAACATTATTCAGAAAGAAGTAGAATTTACCTACGAAACTTTTTTGAGAAAAGCTGCCGAAGGAAGACATGTACCGATAGCACAAATTAGAAACGTAGCTGGCGGGCGCATCTGGACTGGATCTCAGGCAAAAGCAATTGGGTTAGTTGATAATTTAGGAGGTTTACAAGAAGCCATCACCCTGGCCGCCAACAGCGCAAAATTAGGTACTGATTATAGTGTAACCTATATTCCAGAAACTAAAAATTGGCTTGAATCTTTGTTCGAAGAAAATAATGGTGATACACAATCAAAAATAATGGCTTCAGAATTAGGAGAATTGTACCCTTATTTCAGAACTTTACAAAAAATAAATACCATGAAAGGTGTACAAGCACGTGTCCCTTTTGAATTGGTAATTGAATAACAAAAAATCAAACCACCAACAAAACAAATTAATGGCAACAGCAATACGAAACAACTGGACCAGAGCAGAAATTGAAGAAATTTATAACTTACCGGTACTTGAGCTAGTTTACAAAGCAGCTACTGTACATCGTGAATTTCACGATGCAAGAGAAGTACAAGTTTGTACCCTATTATCAGTAAAAACTGGAGGTTGTCCTGAAGATTGTTCTTACTGTCCACAAGCTGCACGTTACCATACCGATGTGAAAGTGCAAAAACTGATGGAAGTAGATGAAGTGTTGACTGCTGCTCAAGAGGCTTGTGACAACGGAAGTACCCGTTTTTGTATGGGTGCCGCCTGGAGAGAAGTACGTGACAACAAAGACTTTGACAAAGTACTTGACATGGTAAAAGGGGTAAATGCATTGGGTTTGGAAGTTTGTTGTACATTAGGAATGCTCACTGACGATCAGGCAAAAAAATTAAAAGATGCCGGATTATATGCTTATAACCACAATTTAGATACCAGCGAAGAACATTACAACGAAATCATCACTACCCGTACGTATGACGACAGGTTAGACACCTTGAACAGTGTAAGAGAAGCGGGTGTATCGGTTTGTTCAGGAGGAATTATTGGTATGGGAGAATCTCATGGAGACAGGGTGGGCATGTTGCATACTTTATCAACCATGAAAGAACATCCTGAATCTGTTCCAGTAAATGCATTGGTTCCAGTAGAAGGAACGCCTTTAGAAGACCAACCCAAAGTGCCGATTTGGGACATGATTAGAATGATAGCAACGGCACGTATCATTATGCCAAAAGCAATGGTTCGCTTGTCTGCAGGAAGAGTAAGAATGACACAGGAAGACCAAGCATTTTGCTTTATGGCAGGTGCCAACTCTATTTTTGCTGGAGACAAATTGCTGACCACACCCAACCCAGAAGTGAATGAAGACAAAGAATTGTTTCATTTATTAGGCTTAAAACCTAGGGCCTCTTTCAAAGACAAAACACAACCAGCAATCAAATTCGAACAAATTCCTCAACACAGTCACCATCATTAATATTGAGCAGAATTTTCGTTTTGAATTGATTCATTCCATAAAAAACAACTAAAAATCAAGCGCATGAATTGAACAAGAATTTTCAATTCATGCCCTTTTTATTTTATGCCATTTTAAACAGTTACGAATTCAGGCTTTAGGGTATTCAATTCCATAACACATTATCTATATACTGTATGAAAAAAAACTTACTTACCTTATCGGCTTTACTCACTTTATGTATCGGGACACAAGCCATTGCTCAAACCATTCCAAATGGTGATTTAGAAACCTGGACCTCTACGACGAGGGACACGCTTGTCAACTGGAAAGGCACTATTGGTGTCGAAAAAATTGTAGGCAAAGACGGTACTGGATCAGCAGTAAAAATTGTAACCACATCCAATACAGACATTGCTAGCCTAGTAAGTGGGAACATTTCATGCATCACAGGATGCAGCGGAGATGTTAAAGGAGTTGGGGTTCCATTAAATAGCGCATCAGGCATGCTTTCTATCAAAGCTGACTTCGCTTCCTCTCAAAACGGAGCCGTTGCTGCCGTAGCATTTTTTGACGCCAACGGAACTTTGATGCCAGGAGGTGTAAATGGTTATTATGTAGCTCCCCTTTCAGCAGGTCCAACTTTTGCAAGTTCAACCGTTTCAGTATTCATCACTTCTGCTACACCAACTTTTGGTACCGTGACGGTTCCGGCTGGGGCAGTTCAAGTAATTATAGCCTTTTTCCCGGAAGCAACAGACCCTTCCAAAAGTAGCTCAAAAAC
>CALPQG020000091.1 GCA_943325655.2 Bifidobacterium breve
TATAAACCGGTACAAATTACGAGTGACTTAAAAAGCTTTTGGGACAATACGTATTTTGAAGTCAAAAAAGAACTCAAACGCAGGTATCCCAAACACGAATGGCCCGAAAATCCTTGGATTGCGGAAGCGGTAAGGGGGGTGAAAAAGAAGGTGGTGTGAAAGTAAAAAATTGTCTGTACCAGGATTAGCAGGATTAAAAGATTAGCAGGATTACGCTATTCGACTTTCACCCGATAAGCCCCAAAAGGCAATTGCATTGTCGAATCCGTATCGTAGGATTAGTAATCCGGATTAGAGAAGTGTCGGATTGAAAATCCTTCGATAGGACTTCCGAATTGCAAATTCGGAAGAGCGGGATTCGGAAGAGCGGGATTCGGAAGAGCGGACAACATTTGAGTCAAGCATGAGCGGGGGAAGAAAATCAAATCTTGTGTGGATTAATAAGGTTTAATCCTTGTATATGTTTAAAGTCATCAATATTACGAGTTACTAAATTTAACTGGTGTACTAAGGCAGTTGCAGCAATAATTGCATCCCCAAGTTTAAGCTTTTTGTATTGCCTGCGGAGTTCAATAGTTTGTTTGGTCACGGCTTCGTCTAATGGAATAACAGTTGCAGCATCAACAAATTCTTCTAATGCAATCAATTTGGAAGGTAAATCATTGAATCCAAGCACTTCAATTTTAACCGCAACAGAAATAAGAAAGTCATTATTGAAAATTGCTTCCATAAAGTCGTTTCCAGCAGAATTGAATCGATTAGCAGCGTAATCAATAATTACATTACTATCAACTATAAATCTCTGTCCCATTCTTTACGAGCTTGTTTTAAATAATTGTTGTATTGGTCAGCTTCTTCATTGGTTAATAAACCTTTGAAACGGGAAACATTATTTGTATTACTGGTTTTATTTTCAATTTCATCTAAATCTAAAAAAGTTATTTCTACACGTTTACCCACGTATTTTTGTGGAATAGATATGTATAAATCGGTATTTTGAGGGGTTATAATAGTTCTTACCATGGCATTATAGCTTAAAGGAATAGTCAAATTTACAAATCTTTAACGGTAATGTGAATAGTATTGGTTCAATTAAATTATATTTGGGTGAAGTCAAGAAAGGATAGTTTTAAAGCCATTCTCCCCCCCCGCTATCGCGAAAGCTGGTGCATATCAGAAAGCAGTGGTGCGTGTACCAAGGAAATAATTGTCTGAATTAGGATGAAAGGATTAAAAGATGAAAGGATTTGGAAATAATCCTAAAATCATCTAATCCTAAAAATCTTAATTCAGACAATATCCCAACATTTGGTCAAAGCCATGAACCAGCGGAGCTGGGGAGAAATATTGATTATGTGTTAAAAAAAATAAAAAAAATGATTTATAAACTCACAATTATTTTACTGCTCAATTTTGGTGCGCTTGCATTAGGTGGACTATTTACTAGCAAAGGAGTTCCATCAGAATGGTACATCAGTTTATCAAAGGCTCCTTGGACACCACCTGGCTGGGTATTTGGCGTCGCATGGACTACAATAATGTTTTGTTTTAGTATTTACATGGTAAATTTATGGTCAGTTACTGAAGATAAAAAAACGCTTACAATACTATACGTGGCTCAATGGATATTGAATGTTGGATGGAACCCAACATTCTTTTATTATAACAAGGTATTGGCAGCTCTCTTTTTAATTAGCGCCCTAACGATACTTATTGGATTCTTTCTGTTTTTTTATTGGCCATCAATGAAACAAAAATCAATACTCATTGCGCCATATTTCATTTGGCTCTTAATTGCCACTTCATTAAATGGCTATATCTACCTTAAAAATTAAGTTGAAATTGAATCATACGCTCCCCGCTGTCTATCGCGAAAGCAAGCACAAGCCTGAATGATTGGTGAGGTGTTCAGTGGAATTAATTGTCTGAATTAGGATGAAAGGATTAAAAGATGATAGGATGAAAATTATCTGAGTTAGAAAACCAATCCTAAAATCATCTAATCCTAAAAATCTTAATTCAGACAAAAAGATAAATAATAGGAGTTAGAAAATAATACAAGATACGACATCGAATTGCAAATTCGGAGAAGAGCGAATAATTCTTAAGACCGAGGTAAGCTAATAATATCCATATCACTCCATTAATATTAGCCAATCCTATACTCATTTTAATGCAATACTTAGTACCTTGTCTCCTGAAACAAATATACTTGTACTCAGGACTCATTACGCTGTACTCCCAACCATGTCTATAAAATTTGCTGCCTTAGGATTAAATGAAGCACTTCTACAATCATTGGAAGAAAACAACATTGTTGACCCTTCTGAAATCCAGGAAAAAATAATTCCTATGGTACTTCAAGGCACCAAAAATATTGTCGGCATTTCTCAAACAGGAACCGGTAAAACTGCGGCTTTTGGATTGCCTA
This sequence comes from Bifidobacterium breve, assembly GCA_943325655.2. Lineage (GTDB taxonomy): Bacteria > Bacteroidota > Bacteroidia > Cytophagales > UBA9547 > CALPQG02. The sequence goes on from CALPQG020000091.1 coordinate 2,432, forward strand.
TCTTGCAACAAATAGATCCAAAATTACAACAAACCCAAGCCTTAATTTTGGTACCCACCAGGGAACTTGGCCAACAGGTCGCGAAGGACCTCTTTGTGTTTTCAAGGTATATTGTGCGCATCCATACAGAAGCAGTTTATGGGGGCAAAAAAATTGAGGAGCAAATTCAGAAATTAGCCACACCCAAACATATATTGGTAGCCACTCCCGGCCGTTTGCTGGACTTATTATCCAGAAAAGCAGTTGATTTAAGTCACCTGAAGTTTTTGGTCATTGACGAAGCCGATGAAATGCTGGCGATGGGCTTCCAACCTGATATAGCTAAAATTGTAAAAGCCTGCAAACCAGGTATTAGAAAATTGCTTTTTACTTCTACCCTCGCTCCTACTTTGCAAGAAACCGTGACAGAATATTTGGGGAATGGGATTGAAGAAATCAACATTCAACCCCAGGAAGCGGTCAATGCAGCGATTGAACATTACTATATTGCCTACCAATACGGGTATAAATTTGAGTTTTTGAAAGCATTTTTATTGGAGAATATCACCGCGCGTGGCATTATATTTTGTCGTACCCAAGCCGCTACCAAATTGTTAAAGCAACAACTGGCGGGTTTCCCAATTGCTGTCAGTGCTTTGTATGGTGACCTCAACCAATTTGAGCGCGACAAAGTAATGAAGGCATTCAAAGACAAACGCATCCAGGTATTGATTGCTACCGATATTGCTGCCAGAGGAATTGATGTGGCCGCCTTGGATTTTGTAATGCATTACCATTTGCCCGACAATACGGCGCAATACGTCAACCGCAGTGGTCGTACCGCGCGTGCAGGGAAAAAAGGCCGTTCGATTTGTATGTTACAACAAGATGAATTGTACCAGAGAGAAGATTTTGAAGAGGAATTGAAGATTGAATTTGAAGCCATTCCTTTGGAAATCACTATAGACAAAAGTGACGCAACGCTTGTGGACATGAGCATCAATATTGGGATTCGACATGACTTGAATATTGGCTCTGTATTGAAGTTTTTGACTTTCCACTCCGGCGTAAAAGAAACGGCCATTGTTGACATCAACCTGGAAAGGGCCCATACTACTTTTGCGATTGAAAACAGGTATAAAAATCAATTGTTGCATAATTTACAAAACACCAAACACTTTCACCAAAGAATTGTGATTGAGGAGTGCTGATTGGAGTCATAATTTAAGAAAAAATTAGCGGTTATCCGTCTAATCCGCTTGATCAGCGTTCCATCCCACACTTGCGGGATTATTCTAGAATAAAAACAAAATTGCACACAGATTTGGCGGATTGAGCGGATTGAGCGGATTATAAGATTACAAGGTGTTCTTTATTGGCCGAACGGCATAGAGACATTTTTTTAACTTAAAATCAATTATCTCCTAAACAAAAAACATTATGGAAACGCTTACAAAATTCTTAGAAAAAATACCTGCAGTCAAAAGTCCTATAGAAGCAATTTGTTATGATGATGGCAGTTGGTGGTTAAAGTTAAAAATTGACGTGCATCATAAAAACAGCTGGCATGTGGTTCAGGAATTGGCTCATGCCATCAATTACCTTTCTGAAGATGAAAAATTACCTACAAAATTTTACCCTGTTTCTCCAGCGCCATTCGGAAACGGAGGTCCTGAGGTATTTTTATCTTGGATCATAGAAAACGAAGAAAGCGAATTCAGTCCTGAGGACCTGAAAAACTGGTTAGAAGGCCGACTTCCTGACGTGGAAGATGGACTGGAACAATGGGGAACGAATGTGTAACCTCAAAATTCAACTCATAAACCACTATCCATCAAACCTATTATTCCAGCTAAAAAAACAGTGCTTTTCTAAGCATTGTGCATCAATCTCTATAAATCAATAGGAAGGATAACTCAAAAATTGATTTGCAGATTCAACATCTTTAAACAAAATTTTCTAAAAAACATCCCCTATAATTTAAGATAGGGCAAATTCGCTAAAATAGTACTGTCAATTTTTACGGCAATAACTTCCTTATTTCCCATTTGAGGATAAAAAACGCAAGTTTTATACGTATATAAAGGTTTACCTTTAGGCATCAATACATAGATATACCCTGGTGAATTTACTATCATCGAAGGGACAATTTCTTTGATGGGTTCAATGGTATCTTTATCGTTTCTAATGACGAAAACCCTTTCCGAAAACTGTTTAATAAAATCCAGTCCACCGGCCTGTTTCAATTTTGATTGTACCCTTTTATCCAGACATGAAATAACAAAAAGCTGGTAATCAGGATTTTTATTCAATACTGTTTCAAGCTTTTCATTGCATTCAATAACCGACAGTGCCGATTCAACAGCTACAGGCCTGTACATAATACTGAGCCGAAATGAATCATTTTCAACGTATGCCATCACATGATGTGACGTATCTTCTAACCAGGAGACATACTGAGGTAATGTCAGTGCTATTGGAAATTCATTTTCTTCCATAAAAAAATCAAACAATAAATAATCATGTTCATTCTTGCCTGAAGTACAAGCTGACAAAAGAAATACAATCAAAAATATTTTCAAATAAACTGCCATGTATAATCAATAAAAAATATAAAAATAATTCATACCGGTTTTCTTTCGGCTTAAAGATGAGACAAAACTATAAACCTGAGGATTAGAAAACAATGACCTTTATCAAAAAATATCCCCCCTTGCAAAAAATCATTATTTATCCTGACTAAAATCAATTAAACAGCAATCCCCATGATTTGTGGTCTTAATTTAATGAGAATAATCAAATTATAAGATTTGGAATATCATATTTTCTCCTCGATAACTGAAGTACTTTTGTGAATAAAATTTTTTATCCATGAAAGTACTATTTAATCTAAAACGAGTAAACCCGTTTGCCCTAATTTTGTTACTATTCCTTGCAGGATGCGAAACAGCTGAAAAAGTAGAATCAAAATCGGATGAGTCCTCTGCCAATGAAACGGGAATTAAAATCACCAAGGCTCCCTCAAAAGACTTTAAGGTGACTTATATTGATCAAAAAAAAATCTACCCCGATGCAGAATTGATTCAAATATCACCACCAGACGAAGCCTTACTCGAACCAGGGAAAATGACATTTCTATACGATTCTAAAAATTTCCCTTTCGTGTACAACCAATCCGTTCACCTGACAGTGAAGAATGACATCAAACAATACAATTTTAACAGCCCGGACAAGATCCATTTGCCCATGGGTACATTTTTATGCGCCGCTTACCTGTGTGATGAAAATGGAATTTGTATCAAAAACAAAACTTCAGGTAAATTGTCCTTACTTAATGTAGGCATCAAAGCAAAAAAAGGAATTGACCTAAAGCAGGAAATGCTATTCCTGAACCTTCCATCCACGAACAATGGCGCTTGTGTATTGGTAGATTTTATGCTATTCAACAACCAATTGGGTGCAAATGGAAATAAAGTACAGTTAACAATAGACCAAAAAACTAAAATTACATTGGACCAATGGAGGCCTGTGAAAATTGAAGGGCTGTCCCGTGGTAGACATGAAATAAGGATCGACCTGCTCACTTCTAATAACAAACTCACGAACAAAACATATTCAAGCGATAAACTGATGGTAAATATTCCGTATGACAATAAAAACCTGGAAGCTTGGTAAGCTACGAAAATCATCAAAAACCCAAAAACTGTTTCAATACCACAATTAAAGCATTTTTTGGTTGGTGATGCTTATCATCGAAGGTTCACTTTCGTCATCACTGAAACGAATTGCTCAACTGGAACAATGGCAGATACATCGCTATCAAAATAACACCTACTACCAATCCTAGGAATATAATCATGATAGGTTCAATCAAGCTGCCAATCAATCCGGTTTGGTGTTCTATTTCATCGGTGTATTGTTTGGCGATTTTGTCGAAGAAGATATCCAGTTGATTTACCTCTTCCCCTACTTTTACCAATGAAACCAAGCGTTTAGGAAATACTTCATGCTCGCCCATGCTTTTATGGAGTGATTTTCCTTGCAGAATGTCTTCTTCAATTTCAGTTAAAGCCATTTCAATCGGGTAAAAACCTATCATCTTTTTGATCAAATCCAAAGCGCGAAGGATGGGTATTTTGGAACTGATCAGCAGGTTCATGGAATAGCAAAACCTTGCCAAATAAATCTTCTTAATCAAATCACCCATCAAAGGGATTTTAATGATAATCATGGCTGACCATTTCTGGTACCACACTTTTTGCTTTTGTGTATACAGGAAAATTACTGTTCCTATAATAATCAGAAATACATATAAAATATAGGCATTCACCACTTCTGAAACACTCACAATCACTTGTGTAATAGTGGGCAAATTACCCCCGAAGCGTTTGAATATATCTGCAAACATGGGTACGATAAAATTCATCATAAAAAATATGGCGCCAAAAGAAGTACTCAACACCAATACTGGGTACGACAAAGCACTTACCAACTGCCGTCTTTGTTTAATTTTACTTTGGTAAAATGCGGCCAACTGTTGCAATACCAAGGCTAGTTTTCCACTTTCTTCCCCAATTTGTAAACTAAAAAATTCGTAATCACTGAACTTGCCGCTGTTTTTAATGGCATCAGAAAGTGTACTTCCGGCAATAATATTGTCTTTCAATGTACCGAAAAGTGTTTTTTCTTTCGCTTTGGTTTGTTCTTCGTAAATGATTTCCAAAGCTGTTTTGATATCCACCCCGGCAGAAAGCAAAATGCTCATTTCGATATAAAATGCTTCCTTCTTTTTGTCACTCAATCCTGACCCAAAAAGTTCTATGTCTTTATTTAAGAACGCAAAAATGTCTGTAGGCTCCGTGTTTTTCGGTACAGGTTTTTTCTTTTTAAATTGTGAAATATCTATCGCCATGGAAGCTTATTGGTTATGGTGCTCTTTACAAATAAAAGGAGCAACCGCATATTTTTTATGAAAACGAAACGGCAGTGTTTTTTGATGGTAAATGGTTTCAAATTGCAGTTCATCTACCCAAATTCCAGGCACAGTGACAGCCACTTCATCAAGCAATAAGGTGCTGTTTTGAGTAAGTAAATGAAAGGTATCTGTGACTTCACTTTTGTTTCTGGTAATGTATAATGGTTCTACTTGATAGCTGGTAATCTTTCCATTTTTAAACATTTCAAATGCCTTTTCAGAAGTAGAAACCACACTGTCAGCATGCTGAAAATCCTCCGTCAATAACCTGCTAAGCGTTGTTATTTCCAATTGGTATTTACTGGTTTTGTCGTAACTGTTGTATTGTTTTTGTAAAATGAAAAACACAAAATAGGCAATACTAATCACGATGCCGCTGAGTAGGGTAATCACGGTAAGTTCGATGATCGTGAATGCTTTAAGTTTTTTCATTTTTCTATCAATACCAATTCTTTCCTGTCTGCCATTTTTTTATTGGCATTGTCGAAGGCTTCCAAATGTAACAATACCAAAGAGGCATTGGAGCCATAAGGTTTAATGTGTTTTTTAATGGTAATTTCTCCTTCCTTAATCTCGTATTCTTTAAAATCCTGTTTGAGTTTGGTGTCTATGGCTTTGTTGTTCAATAACAAATTCGCATTGATTTTTTCTAAAGTAAAACCCGAAGCCGTAATCTTCACAAACATAGAAGTCGCCACCGCAAATATCACCATAATGATGACCATTGCAGCAATGACTTCCAGCATGGTGGAGGCTTTAAGTACTGAGTATCGGGTACTGGGTACAGCGAAAACGTTTTTCATTATTATATTTTTTTACTGATTTTTTCTTTTTTTAACACAGTACTCAGTACCCTGTACCCTATA
>CALPQG020000092.1 GCA_943325655.2 Bifidobacterium breve
GCACCATTTGTATCAGATTTGATTTTATTATTTTCATTATCCCATTTATCTGGAGAAATGTTGTATCCAGTAAAATAGATTTTCTAATTTGAACACCATCAATAGTTGCTCTTAATATAATATTTATATTACAAGTACCATCAACATTGATTTTTCCTTTATTTAAAACCAATCCAATTGAAGTTGATTTGCTTTTCATAGGTTGTCAATTAGGTTGTCAAAAAGTAGTTTACATGGTCAATTATTGTAAACAAAGTAAGTTATTTATATTTTAAAGAATATCATACAATCTAATAAATCTTCGAAAAAAATCAATCAAGGCATAAAAAAACCGCTTTAAACAATGTTTAAAGCGGTTTACGAGTAGTGGGCCCACCTGGGCTCGAACCAGGGACCACCTGATTATGAGTCAGGTGCTCTAACCAGCTGAGCTATAGGCCCAGTCAAATCATTGAAGATTTGGGTCTGCAAAACTAACAATTATAGCCTTAGTTTCAAATTTATAAGGCTATAATTTTACTTTTATTTATGAGATGCAAATATCCTGTCATCTAATCCATAGAATATGAAATCTTTACTCTTTGAATTAAGTCTTTGATTTCGTTTCTTGTTCTGCACCTGCACTAAATATCCACCAAAAATCATCCATTGGCAATGGTGCCTCGAGGTATAGTGGTGTTTTCAGGATTGGGTGAGTGATTTTCAGGCTAAAGCTATGCAGGTTAATTCCTCCATTGCTATTACTTCTTTTGTAGCCGTATTTGTTGTCTCCACGAATTGGGTTTTTAACGGCACTTAGTTGAGCCCTAATCTGGTGGTGTCTTCCTGTTTGTAGTTTTATTTTGAGCAAGTGAAACTGTTCTGAATAACCTACTATATTGTATTCTAATATGGCTTCTTTACTTTGAGGAACTTCCATGTCGTTTGCAAAACTTTTATTGAGCTTGGTGTTTTTAACAATCCAGTGACGAAGTGTTCCCGATGCATGATCTGGTTTTTGTTTTACTGCGGCCAAATAATGTTTTTCTACTTCCCTGTACTTGAAGGCATCATTTAGGGCAATCAATGCTTCTTCTGTTTTGGCAAATATTACCAGGCCACTTACAGGTTTGTCTATGCGGTGCACCAAACCACAAAATTCATTTTCACCTTTGGTCAACAGGTATTTTTTTACCATCACATCTAGCGAAATATCTTCTGATTGGTCTTTTTGAGTACTGATGCCGATGGGTTTGTTTACGGCAATCAGCCATTCATCTTCAAAAATAATCGTCAATGCATTTGGGTCAATAAACTGTTCCATGGTGCAAAAGTAAAAAATCCTTGTCATAAATTTATGACAAGGATAGTTTTGTTGTAAATCATGTGTTGTAAAATAATGAATTGTAAAAAAATGTGTTTGTAAAAGTTTCAAGATATAGTTCTACTCAAAATTAATAACGCTAAAAACACGATTTTACTTTGTTATAGGTATTGTGTGAATTTGATTAAAAGAAAAAAACTTGAAATATTGAATACCTAAACGTTGTCTCCATTGCTCCATAAGGATATTGCCATTGACTGTTCGTTCTGTCAATTGTATTGGTTGTAAGTTGAAACAGGTTGAAAATCAATAGGGCTATTCGGTTCACTTGATAATCATGGAGAGAATAAGGGAATCATATTGGTATATAAAGACATGCTTTTTCTAAGCCTACTTTTATGCTTTTCGAGTGACCTGTTTTTTTCGAAATTGGAGTGCTATCTTTTTATTTGTTTACTTTCAAATTGAAACACAAGCAATGCCTTAATCCCCCAAAAGTCTTGTCAATCAATTTTCTATTGCTTTTTAATAAAGATATTTTACACAAAAAACTCCTAACCACATGATGCAATTAGGAGTCAATATATACTTGAAAACTCAATAACCGATAACTCGAAAACTACAAATTACTTCGCTTTCAAAGCTTCTTCAGCTATTTTATTACCAGGGTCAAGGGCTTTTACTTTGGTCCAGATTTCAGTTGATTTGGGTTTGTCTTTTTGGTTATAATAATATGCTCCCAAATAAGTATAGGCTTCTACCAAATCTTTTTTGTATTTGACTTCGTCAGTGGCAACTTCTATGTATTTTTCGAAATAAGGTTTTGCCAACCAAAGTTTATCTCCCGTATCAATTTTTCTTTTGGCTCTTGCTTTCCAAATATACCCGTTGACAGAAGTTGGCCATTTGGTAATAAATTGACTAAAAGTAGTATCTGCTTCAGCATTTAGGTTTGCAAAATAATAGGTCCTGCCCAAATTGATAAAATCATTGATCGAATTAGGTTTCTTCGCTACTATAATTTTGTACACTTCTGATGCTTCTTTGAATTTTTTTGCGCTAATCAATAAGGTTGCAATGTCGTTATTCAAATAAAACTTAGAGGTATCCATACTTACTGCTTTGCCATAACTTAATACCGCTAAAGAATCAGTTTTCAGTTTTGGGTCATTCAATTTTGTAAATGTTTTTCCAAGGTATTCAAAATCACTTGACTGTAACTTCGTAGGTTCTTGATTTGAAACAAACTGGTTCAGGTACTTCAAAGATTGGTTGTAGTCACCTGTTTCAAAATAACAGTAACCCAATATTCTTTCAATAACCAGGTCAGTACTTTTCTCTTGGAGTTCTTTTAAGATGTCAATCGCTTTGAGGTAATCTTTGGCTAGGTATAAAAACTTACCGTACATCAATTTGGTTTCATCGTTGTTGTCTGAGCGATCGATGTATGTTTTATAGGCCGCAAGTGCTTCGTTAAAGCGTTGTGCTTTGGCATACAATTCTCCAAGCTCGCGGTAAGCAGGCGAGTAGGAAGAGTCACTTTGAATTCCTTTTAAGTAAAGGTTCAGGGCTTCAGTATAATTTTTGGAATACAGGTATATTTGCCCTTTTCTAATCATAGTTTTGGCACTTTTTGGATTAACCAACAAGGCATTGTTATAATTTGCCGCGGCATTGTTTCCATCATTTTGCCATAAATAGATATCTCCTAACAGTAAGTGTGCATCAACCAGGCTATTGTCATAGACCAAAGCTTTTTCTTTAAGGTAAAATATGGCATCTGAATAGTTTTTCTTTTCGTGAATGGCATAACATTCACCAATTTTATAGTACATGATGGCATTACGTTTTCCATTTGAAATCGCCTGATCAAATTTTAGTTTAGCAGCTTCTTGTTGGTTGTTGATATAATCTAATGTACCTAATCCAACCATGCTGAGAGGATTTTTGGGAGCGACTGCGAGACCTTTTTCAAAGTAAATTTTTGCAGAATCTTTTTGTTGGTGTTTTAAATAGATATCTCCTAAATAATAATAGGCATTGCCGTCTTTGGGGTCTTTGGCAATCAATTTATTGAATTCTGCCTTGGCGCTTGAATATTTTTCATTGTCAATATATTTCAACCCTTGTTCTATGGATTGGGCATTGGCCGAAAAACCAAGGAAACTAAGTACAAGTAGTTTTAAAGTTGTTTTCATATTTGTAGTAATAATTAATTGTAATCTTGTTAACGTTGGGTATGGGTTACTTTTTTCTTCATTCAAATTAGCCATTTAACCAATAGGGAGACAATTTTCGTAAAAAATAGTTTATAGTCAAGCTATTCTTTATTGTTTTTTTAACTTAATAATTCTAATAGGGGCATTGGCAGGATATATTCCTGATTTTAATATTATTCTTTGGCCCTTGTCTGAACACACAAAAGCGCTAAATCCTGTGCCTAAACCGGTTCTGGGCTCTCTGCTGATGATGTATAGTTTTCTGGTCAAAGGATAATCTTCTGTGGCAATGTAGGCTTGAAATGGTTGAAAGTAATCGTCTTCACTTTCAGGTTTTTCTTTTTTAGCTACTCCAACTACCCTTATTTTTTTTAAGAAACGCAACATCTGCGGATCGTCTTTGTCGCTTACCCAATTTACCCCAATCACGCCAATGGCATTTGGTGTTTTTTGTACATAGTCAATCACTTGGGCATTTCCTCCTGCAGCATAAATATTGGCTGTGGTCTTGCCTTTGATTGCAAAGTGTTCGTTCATGTACCTCAAATTGCTGGAGGCATTGTTGTCAAATACCATCACTATTTTACCTGCTTTATTTTTGCTCGACAGTTGTTTCCAATCTTTGTGTTCACCTTCAAGTATCGCCTTGATTTGTTTTTCGGTCAACAAAGAATCGGGATTATCGGGGTGAACAATCAGTGCAATGGCGTCTGTGGCCACATGATTTGTTTTGGGGAATATTTTAATATCCTCCAGTTTTTTTATTTCTGCGGGATATAAATTTCTGGTTACAAATGCCAGTCTCGCCGAATCTTTCAGAAAAAAAGCAATCGCATCTTCTTCAGGTTGGTATACGGGCGTAATGTGCACGTCTTTGTACTGCGCCTTAAAGGTTTGCAACTGGTCTTCAATGATGTGCGAAAAGCTATCGTCTCCAACAATGGTAATTGTTCCTGAAGTAGTAGTTTCTTCTTCTTTATGATTACATCCTATCATACACATCACCAAAGTAAAACTTGCTAAGGTGATATAAAAATTGACCTTATTCATGTGCTTCATTTTTTATAAATTTAACATAAAACCTATAACTTCTAAACGCACCATAGAGCACAAGTAGTATACCCAAGAGGGTAAGATATATTGGAGGAATGGCTAATTTTAACCATCCGCCTAAAACAAAAATGCCTATGCCTATGTATACCATAGCAGCAAAGGCATTTAAGAATAGATTGAAGTATTTTAATAGTTTATCCAAATGATTTATTCTAACATAAAGTTAACAGGAATTTGAACAGATCTTACTTTTACAGCTTTACCATTCATTCTTCCTGGAGTCCATTTAGGCATCATTTTAACAAGCCTGATAGCTTCTTCATTTAAACCGCCTTCTTGTCCTCTTAGTATTTCAACATTGCTCAAAGTGCCATCAGCACTAACAGAAAATTTAACATGTACTTTTCCTGAAATACCCATTTTTAAAGCTATTTTAGGGTATGTTACATTTTTACTAATGAATTTATACATTTCTGCAAACCCTCCAGGAAATTCTGGCATTTCCTGAATTTCAGTAATGTCATAATCTTCAGGAGCAATTTCAACAGCGGTTTGTTCTTCCACTTCTAGTTTTTCAAAAGCATCCATGGCCAGGTTTTTATCCCCTTCCTGGTTAATATCCCCAACGTTATCGTCTTCCAACTCTTTATTGGTTACGATTTCTTCAGCTACCTGCTCATCAGGTTTTGGAACCGGGGGTAAAAATTTGGTGATTTCTACTTTAGGTGGTTCTGGCGGCGGCGGAGGAGGAGGCGTTTTGCTTTCGTCGGGCGGAGGTGCATCGTAGGTAGTAACTTTTGGTTTCTTCACTACATATTCTTCTTCTACTTTGTCAGGGAATAAATAAGTAGCAATTACTGGTGCTGCAATGGCCAGGATGAAAACGGTAGCGGCAGAAATTACTGCAATCATTACATTTTTTTCATACAAGCGTCGCAGAAAATACGCACCATAAGCCTTGTTCTTATCTTTGAAGATAAGGTCCAGCCAGGATTGTTTAAATATGATATTGTCTGCCATGGGTCTATTTTTTATCTGTTAATTTGATGTCATCTGGGGTGATGTCTACAATCGCGTAGGTTGGCACTTCACAAATACTCATCTCATCTAACACATCAACGATGTTTTTATATTTTGCTTTTTTCTTGGCTTTGATTACCACTACTAATTTTGGTATTTCGGCAACTTTTTGTAGCAAAACTTTTCTTAATCCTTTTGGAGAATAATCTGTTGCGGTAACTACAGGATCAACGCCATTTTCTTTAATTCCTTGCCACCAGTACACTTTGTTGTCGTCTCCCAAAACCATTGAAATGGTATGTGAAGCTTTCACATCCTGGTTTTGTTTGTTTTTGTCTTTGGACTTATCAGGCATCACCACATCCATGGATTGGGGTTTACTGAAAGTCGTTGTAAGCATAAAGAAAGTAATCAGCAAAAAACCCAAATCCACCATTGGTGTCATGTCTACTTTGGTAGATTGTTTTTTGGACCTCTTTTTGTTTCCTTTTTGTTTACCACCACCACTAGCATCTATATCAGCCATTGTCTTTAATTTGGGGTTATATTAGTTCTTTTTCTTTTTGTTTGGGTTTGCTTCCAATCCCGTTACAAAATGAAATTTATTGATATTTTGATCTTGTAAGCAAGAAATTACTTTGCTAGATATTTCGTAATTAGACTCTTGATCTCCTTTGATGGCGATGGTTAGCCTGTTGTTGACAGATCTTGAATAAAGTACCCAATCAGACAATTGGTTATTTAAGCTGTCCACCGGAATTCCTGGCTGTACATATTTGGTACGGTCGAAGGTTGACAAGCTCAGGTATTCTTTCAAGTTTTGAATCGGTAAACCTATGGAAGGAAGGTTGGCAAATTCATTGGATTCATCATCGGTAAACTTTACACCATATTTCGCAGACATTGATTGTAATGCAGCTTTTCTAGTATCAGGTTCATCTACCGAAAAAAAGATCCTGCCACCTTTATCAATAGAGATAAGCAAAATGTTTTTGTCAGGAAGTTTCGTTTCTGATACTGAAGTTGGCGTGTCTACTACCACTGGCTCTTCAGGTTTGAAGGAAGTGGTAAGAATAAAGAACGTCAATAATAAGAAAGCTACGTCACACATAGCAGTCATATCAAGCGATACGTTCTTTCGCGGAACTTTAACTTTAGGCATGTTGGTATTGGTTAAGTGTACAAAAAACAAACTTGCAGCTTAGCGGCAAGCAAACCAAAATTAGTGGTGGTTTGCAGAGAATGTTTGCGTGATACTTACGCCAGCTTCATCAATGCTGTAGGTTAAGGTATCGATTTTACTTGTAAAGAAGTTGTAAGCAATAATAGAAATAGCTGAAGTTCCAATACCAATGGCAGTATTGATCAAGGCTTCAGAAATGCCATTTGCAAGTGCAGCTGCATCAGCGCCACCACCGCCTCCTGACATAGAAGCAAAAGATTTAATCATCCCCAATACGGTACCTAAAAGAGCTACCAATGTTGCCACAGAAGCAAGGGTTGAAATGATGGTTAAGTTTTTTTCTAACATTGGAAGTTCTAATGAAGTGGCTTCTTCCAATTCTTTTTGCAGTGCAGCAATTTTTTGGTCTTTATCCATTTGTGTATCAATGGCCAAAGCTTCATATTTGATAAGCACCGCTTTGATTACATTTCCAACTGATCCTTTTTGGATATCGCATTCTGCTTTTGCAGCTTCGATATTGTTGGTTGACAAGTGACCTTTGATTCTTCTTACAAATTGGTCAATTGCACCTGTTCCATTAGCAGCAGTAATGGTTAAAAAACGTTCGATTGAAAATACAAAAACCATTAATAAAAATGACATTAAAATTGGAACAATTACCCCCCCTTTGTATACCATCCCTAAATAGTTTCCTTTTAAAGGGTGATTTTCATTGGATCCTCCTTCAAAGTTACTTCCATCTCCAAGTACGAAAACGAATAATAATATTGAAATTGCGAAAATTACGGGGATTGCAACTACTGCAAACATTGATTTGAATGAATTTTCTTGTTGTTCTTGAGCTACTTTTTCCATTTTTTTAATGTTTCTGAATGGTTGAATAAAGATTATGGTTTACTAAAGATTGAATTCTAATTTACATACAAAACAACGTTATTAATGACTAAATACTAAATAAATCACATTAATTAATTGTTACTATATTGCAATCTGAAAGTTAATTTAATTAATTAATAATCCCAATTTAAGTTGGAAATAAACCAAATGTATTTGTTTTTGGGATTGTTAAAGGGTTGTTTGTAAGGGCAAAGGTATTAAAATAAAAATTAGCTCAAAAGCCTCAGCCAACAGGGCAAACGCATTAAAATATAAAGTAGCTCAAAAGCCTCACCCCAACCCTCTCCAAAGGAGAGGGAGCTGTCCATTAATCATAGTTTCGAAATTAATACCTAAAAAAA
>CALPQG020000093.1 GCA_943325655.2 Bifidobacterium breve
CTCTGACGTCTAAACTACCACTAAAATTCATTGTCTTTTCACTGATTTGTCTTGAAATAGAAGATGTTTTGGCTCTTTGAATTTTTGAAAATACGCCCTTCGAAACGCGTTCCACCCTGTTTAATTTCAACGTAGTTTTAATTTCGCCGAAAGCAACCAACACATCTTTTCCTTTGAGTTGCAGCACTTCTCCCATAGTTTCCTGCCCAATAATTCTCACAAAACAACCCACTTCAATCGGGCCTTTTTCAACGCCAACCACTTGTACTTCTTCTTTTTTTGCAATTGCTTCAGGCGCTAGAGTTTCTTTTAATTCCTCGATATCTTCCCTCAAAATTTTGGTAATGTCTTTATCCGCTTTGTGTTCTTTGATGTCTTTGATTGTATTTTCAATCTTCTTATTGACAGATTGTAACAGCGCTTTGGCTTCTGTTTTTGCTGCATTTAAAAGTAGTTTTTTGTTTTCTTCAATATAATTACTCAACCCTTCATAGTGTGTAATTTGAATTTGAAGCTCTTGTTCTTTCTTGGTTGCACTGTATAATTTTGCTTCCAGCGCCATTTTTTCTTGCTGTACTTCTGCAATCAAAACATCAAAATTGACTTGGGACTGGCCAATTTTAGCTCGGGCAGCTTCTATGATTGCAGCGGGTAATCCAATTTTATTGGCTATTTCAAAAGCGAAAGAACTTCCCGGCTTTCCTATTTCCAGTTTGTACAGCGGCTGTAACTTTTCAATATCATAACGCATGGAAGCATTTGTCATGCCTGGGGTTGCTTCGGCTACTTTTTTAAGGTTGGCGTAATGTGTGGTAATTACGCCGAAAACATTTTTCTTATTCACTTCCAGCAAAATCGATTCGGCAATGGCACCCCCATAATTGGGTTCTGTCCCTGCGCCAAATTCATCAATCAATAGCAACGATTTCCCGCCACAATTCGCCAAAACAGTTTGCATAGACGTAAGGTGAGAACTGTATGTACTCAAATCATTTTCAATAGATTGCTCATCTCCTATATCAATAAAAATATCTTTAAAAATACTCATCTTAGACGTTTCGCTTGCAGGAATTGGCATACCTGTTTGAAACATATACTGAAGCAATCCTACGGTTTTCAAACACACGGATTTACCTCCGGCATTAGGACCAGAAACGATCAAAATGCGTTCTTGAGGATTGAGTTCTACGCTTAATGGTTCTACACTTTTCCCTGAAACGGCATGCGAAAGCATCAACAAAGGATGGCGCGCAACATCTAATTTGACAATCAGCTGATCCGAAAAAATTGGAATGCAGGCGTTGAGTTCCAAACCTAAAAGGGCTTTTGCTTTCACAAAATCAAGGATACCCAACCAATGCACGGCCTTTTGTAAATCCGGCAAGTAAGAACGGATAATGGACGTAAGTTCCGTTAACAACCTTACGACTTCCCGCTTTTCCATGTACTCAAGTTCTTTGATTCGGTTATTGACATCCAACAATTCTACGGGCTCAATAAAAGCAGTTTGCCCGGTTGCGGATTCATCAATAATAAAACCCTTAACTTTTCTTTTGTATTCTGCCACTACAGGAATCACCAAACGCCCATTTCTGATGGTTACTGAAGTGTCGTCTTCACAATATCCTTGTGACTTGTATGACCTGATCAATGACGCTGACAATTTACGTATGGTGCCATGTTCATAAGTCAATTCATACCTGATGGCTTTTAACTGAGGACTTGCATTGTCCCTGATTTTCCCTTTGTCATCAATGATTAATTCAATAGACTTCAACAATGACTTGTCTAAAAATACCGAAGCCGCTAAATCATTTAATGCAGGATAAATTTCTTTTTCCTGGATGTCAAAAAATCTCAAACACGAAGCAACCGTTTGCACAATATGTTTGATTTTAAAAACATCTTCTTCAGCGAGCCAATCCCCTACAATGGCAACCCGCTGAAGTTCCTGACTGATATCCGGTAAAAAATTTAAGGGAAGTGAATTTCCTGTTTGGTACAAACGCATCATTTGCCCCACCTGATTAAGCAAACGTTTCAACACCACTTTATCAAAAATTGGACGCATAGAAAAAGCAAATTTTATTCCCCCTTCACCAATACAGCGTTCGGCGACCAAGGATTTCAATTTATCGAAACCTAATTTTTGTTCAATGTTGGATGGATGTAGCATAACTATATTTGGCTGCAAGTTATTAAATCTACTCTAACAGATGGTTATTTTAAGAGAATAAAACATCATTTTCAACAATAAAATGGCAACACAACACCACATTTAATCAGAAGCGTGCAGAAAGTGCCTTTTAGCAATTGTTGTGTTAAATTTAAATTGCCAACTAAAAAAATGGTTACCATTAATTAGTATTTTTGAATTAAGGATTATAAGGATATATTTGTGTAAATTATGAAACTTTATCATCGTGGGAATTAAACAATTATACTGTCTTTTTATTGCCGCATTTTTCATGCTTTTAGTCCCTGAAGCTAAAGCAAACCACATATTGGGCGGAGAACTTACCTATGTAAATGTCAGTGCAAATACATATAAATTCACATTAACCATTTACCGAGATTGTTCAGGAGAAATTCTTGACCCAATCTATTATTTAAATTATAAATCCACTTTATGCGGTGTGTCATCCACTACTTTTCCGGTAAATCAGGTAGGCAACCCGGTAGAAGTAAGCATCATTTGTCCCTCAAAAAAAAGCACTTGTAATGGTGGTGGAGAAATAGGCATCCAAAAACAAATTTATACTGGCACCATTACTTTACCCAAAACTTGTACCGACTGGGTAATCAGCTGGGATCCAGGAGATGCCTCCAAAAGAAATTCTGCCATTACAAATATTGTTAATCCTATCAATCAAAAATTTTATATCGAAGCTAAAATTAACAACTCCAAAATAAGCAGTAACAATTCACCTTCATTTTCAGGAATGGCCTTTTCCTACCTGTTTATAGGACAAAAAGGAACCATCAATACCACCGCCACTGACATAGACGGCAATGATTTGACGTACAAAATTACTACACCCAAAACAAGTGCCACCGCTACAGTGAGTTATTTATCAGGATTTTCTGCAGTATCTCCAATTTCAACATCTACTCCAGCTACATTTAACAACTCTACAGGGGAACTTACGCTGAGTCCTAAAGCCATAGAAAATTCAGTTACGGCGATTATCGTTGAAGAATACAAGGATGGAGAATTTATTGGAAGTGTAACGAGGGATTTACAAATCATTACCCTTTCTAATACCAATACCCTGCCAACACTTAGTGGCATCAACAATACCAGTCTGGATTCTATGAGAATTTGTGCCGGAGACAAAGTTGATTTTAAAATTTATGGCTCCGACATCGATGTCCCTTTCCAAAATTTAACAGTTTCATGGAATAACGGAATTAGTTTAAACAACAATAGTTTTGATGGTTTAACAACTACAGGCGCTTTAGGAAAAGATACGACTTCTTTCAAATGGGAGACGCCATCTTCAGCAAATGGCTTATATACTTTTACAGTAAATTTAAAAGATGATTATTGCCCTATAGTTGGAGCAACATCCAAAACCTATAAAATCAGGGTATTCCCAAAACCAACATTCAAACTTGCCAATGACACTACAATCAGTTGTGCAGACACAAAAATTTTAAATGTATTTAATCTAAAAGGAAAAAGTCCCTACCAATATGTGTGGGATAATGGAGAAAAAACAAGCAGCATTAAGGCAGGTCCAGGAAACTACAAACTCACTATTACGGATGCAAACAATTGTTTTTACCAAGACAGCATAAGTATTAAAAGTGGCATTTTTGTAAACTTCAAATATGATAGCCTTTGTGCGGGAAGCCCTACAAATTTCACAGATTTATCTTTAAGTAAAAGTGGATCGCGCATTACCAAATGGAACTGGAATTTTGGAGACCCTACCACCGGCAACCTGAATTTCTCTTCACTTCAAAACCCAACCCATCAATTCCCAAATGAAGGAAGCTTTAATGTAAAATTAATAGCTGAAGACGATTCTGGTTGTATAGGAGACACTACCTTAAAATTACATTTGTGTGCCAAACCACTTCCTGATTTTGAAATCGTGGATACCTGCAAACGAAAACCTGCAACCATGAAAGATTTAACAGCGGTAAATGGCTGTTCAATTAAACGATACGAAATGACCTTTGTTCAACAGGTGACCCAAAAAGTGGAAAAAGCAAGTTACGACTACCCTCCACCACCTGCCTATTTCCCAGGACAACCCAAAAGAGAACTGCTCAAAAGCTGGCTACCGGCCGATTCTGGCACCTATAAAGTAACCATGGTGGCTATCAATGAAAATGGCTGTAGAAATTCCATACAAAAAAACGTATATATCAGGCCTCAACCTATAGTAGTGTTACGTGAAAGTGATTATGCCTTTAGGTGTAATCAACCTGATACAGCCTTACAGGTATTAGATACGGCAACAGTGAAATCAAAACTACCAAGCAACAAATCTGTATGGGAACCCTTAAAATTAATATGGAAAAAATATGACGAATTAATCTATAACGACGCCAAAACATTACCTAACGATTCGCTAAAAATTCATGTAAAGGGAAATGGATTTTACGCCGTAAAAGTGACCGATATGTTTGGCTGCGATTCGGTGGAGAGCGTAAATATTCTTAAAAAAATAGACGCTTCTTTCTCTAACAGACCCTATTGTACTGCTGGCCAAGAAGTCAAGTTTTTAGATTATTCTGTTTCAAATTTAGAAATCACCTCTCGAGAATGGGATTTTGGCGATGGAAACTCGACAATCACTGCTGGCGCTGACACATCAGTTTTAAACGTTAAACACCTGTATGGTGCTGATGGAATATATACTGTCAAACTCAAACTCACCAATGAAAGTACCTGTACAGATACGGCTTCTATAAAAGTATTGGTAAATACTTTAGACAATACATTTCGTGTTGGTCCATCTCCCGTTTGCTTAAATTCACCTGTCAATATCAAATCTAGAACAGGTGCTTATATAGACACCCTATATTGGACTTTTGGAGATGGTGTAAGTTCTAAAATTAGCCAAAATGGAATGACCACAACCAACGAAAAATCTGTTTACAATGGAACACATACGTATACCAAATTTGGCACAGGGAAATATGACATCAATTTGGGTACATTGTATAACAAAAGACAATGTTATGTTACTGACAAAGCCCCAATAGAATTGTTCCCGGAATTAAAAGTTAAATTATCTGTTAGAAATTTATGTGCTCATTTACCAACACGTCTCGAAGCAGAAAGATCCGAGGGAAATAAAGTAAAAGATTGGAAATGGAATATATTCTATCAGGACAGTAACCCTCCGTATTTAACCACTAAAATTGACTCGATTGACATTTCAGCAAATGATGCAGGAGTTTCAAACCAACAAATAAAAACCTTTACCAAAGGAGGAAACTATTTCATAGACCTCAAAGCAACCAACACAGATGGCTGTGATGTAAACATAAAGCAACAATTAGTTAGAATATTAGACTTACCCACTCCGTTCTTTTGTGCAGACCAAACTTGTGCCACCCTTCCAACCAAGTTGTCACTTTTTTGTGGTAATAAACCGGAAGTAAGTATTAACAAATACCTTTGGGAATTTCCAGATGACAATTCAACTTCTTCCACGCCGGATAGTACCATACACACCTTTAAAAATGCGGGTACATTTAATATAAAAATGACTATCGAAAACACTTTTTTCAAATGCACAAAAAGTGCTACCCAACCGATTGAAATCAAATCGGTGGCGTTCCCAGCTTTTATTGCTGAACCTGTTTGTTTAAATGACACCACTAAATTCTTAGACAAATCATACACACTCTCAGGTGATGAAATTGTAAAATGGTCATGGAATTTTGGAGAGCAAGGTTCATCAACGACTGAAGAAATTCCCTCCCCTAAATATTTATATACAAAAGCAGGAAAATATAACGTTACATTATCGGTAACCAATAAAGGAAAAAATTGCACCAAAGATTTTGAAACTACGGTGGTCGTGCATCCAAATCCTACCGCTGGATTTAGCTATGATATGTATAATGCTACAGCCCAAAAAGTAATGGTATTTAAAGATTCTTCTTCCTCAGATGTAGTCAAATGGTTATATGACTTTGGAGACGGATCAACGAAATCGACAAAACAGCATCCTGACCACACCTATAAGTCTCCCTTAATGTACCCAATGAAGCAGTTGGTTACCAATCAATTTGGGTGTACAGACAGTATTACCAAAAATGTTGATTTAAAAATTTACATGCTGTTTCCAACTGGGTTTTCTCCAAATGGAGATGCGATAAACAACACTTTCTATCCTATCCTGAGGGGAATTCAAAAAATAGATGAGCTCAAACTCTATAACAGATGGGGTGAATTGCTTTGGGAAACTTCTGGAGAAATCAACGAAACCTGGGACTGGAAAGACCATAGCTGGGACGGCACTTACCAAGGTGTAGAACAACCAATGGGCGTATATATATACTATGCAAGAGCAAAATCGTTTATTGGCGACGATGTAAAAGTGGAAGGCAAAGTAACAATCATCAGGTAAAAAAATCTCTTACAAAAAAATAGCAATGACATATTTTATCCATAAACCTTCTTTGACCAAAGGTTTATTTGCATCCATCTTCCTGTTGATTTCATGTAGTGTACATGCACAAGATTACCATTTTTCCCAGTTTTTCAACATGCCATTGTCTCAAAACCCTGCACTCACTGGCAAGTTTAATGAGGATTACAGGGTTGGCGGTGTTTACAGGACACAATGGAGACAAATCAACGCAAACTTTGCTTCCACAGGCATATTTAGCGACATCAACATCCGACCAGGACTTGAAAGTCCACATAAAATTGGGTTGGGCGTTTTGTTTGTCAACGACGAACTTGGGGACCAAATTTACAAAAACCAATATTACCAAATCTCTACCGCCTACCACAGAACTTTGGACCGTTTAAGAAGACATAAAATATCCGGTGGACTTCAGTTGGGTTATGTCAGAAAAAATTTAAACACCGATAACCTCGTTTTTGCAAGTCAGTACAACAACTGGCAACAAACCAACAATCCATCTGGAGAATCTCTTAGTGGAACTGCTTTTGGTTATATAAATGTTAACGCTGGTGTGGTGTGGAATTTTGTGGTAAATGATAAACTTGATTGTTATGCCGGAATCTCATTGTTCAACTTAACAAGACCAAAAGAGTCATTGTTATCAGACAACAACAACAGACTTGGAATCAGGTCCAATTACAACATTGGCGCCAACTACGCGTTGAGTAAAAACATCAGTTTATTGCCCGCCATTCAATTGTCCAGACAGTTAAAAGCCATGGACATCAACATTGGTGCAGCGATTGGTTACAGTATCGTTTCTGGAAAATTAGACAGGTCTACGCTTATGATAGGTTTTTGGGGAAGGGCAAAAGATGCTGCAATTGTTTATGGAGGCATCAAATTCAAAAGTGTACAGCTGGGTTTAAGTTATGACATCACCTCATCCAGTTTAAACAATGTCAAAAATGCACCTACGATTGGCAGGTCAAAAAATATTGGTGCGTTTGAAATCACCCTTATTCATGTAGGATTTCTTAAAAGAGCAATTCCAAATGATTTAACCGTTCCTTGTCGCTTCTTTTAACTATAACAATTTCTAATAACCAATGAAATCAATCATATCAATTACAGCGATATTTCTATTTAGCTTTCTCTGTATCCAAGCATTTGCACAGCAAGACCGGGAAGTTGAAAATTTACACCACAAAAAAAAAAACCAGGTAGCCACACATCTTATCGACAAAGGAAGTTATTACAATGCCATCAATCACCTGGAAAAATTGGCACAAGAACATCCTAAAAACAAAAAATACCTAAGCAATCTTGCTGATGCTTACTTCCTGTCACGCGATTATGTCAATGCTGAAATTTGGTATGCCAAAGCAGTTGAACTTGACAAAACCA
>CALPQG020000094.1 GCA_943325655.2 Bifidobacterium breve
AATATGGTATTACTTTTAGGTTACCAAACCTCACATTCCACAATTTCCCAATCGCGCAGGTAAAGAGGATTACTCCTCCGCCCTATCACACCACCAACACTTACTGTGCATGCTTTCGCACACGGCGGTTTCTTTAGATTGTTGAACTTCTTTCAACATACATGTTATTTACATGCTAGCATTCCTCGTTTAATAAGCAAAGAAGGGGATGTACAAACATTACCGTCAGTACCTTGGTCTAGAGCAAGAAGTAAATTCACTTTACTAGCTGAAACATTTTCAATATTGTTGAATGAAGTGTAGACATATTTCTTTCAATACTTCATTATAGAATTTAAAATTTATAAATAATTGACCGTAAATTATTTAACTATTTTTAAAAGCCAAGAAGCATGGGGCTTACCTAAGGACGACATCAATGAAATTGCTAAACTGTTAGAACCAATTAGTGCAAAAATCAATAAGCTGGATGAGATAGAAAAAAATGTTAATTGCATAAAAAATGACATTACAGACCACAAAAAGGCAATTCAATTTGATGATTTAAGACAAAAAATAGAAATCATTAAAAAGGGTTACTCGTTTCTGAGGAATATCACCTACAATTTTAAAACAGAAAATACTCTTGTGATCAGGTAGTATTTTTTGTTTTATGCCACATCCCACAATTACACCCTCCTTTCCATTTTATTTCCACTAAAAAATCACTATTTTTGAACTTAATAAAATGCGGTGTATTTTTCAATTACCCCACCTTATTACAATAACGTTTATATCAAGTGTTTAAATGATTATAGGACTTCTGACTTGTAGTCACAAAATTATCAACAATGAAGATTTCATTCAATTGGCTTAAAAATTTTATACAGATAAATGAATCACCCGAAGAAGTAGGCGCTTTGCTTACCAAATCAGGGTTAGAGGTAGAAGGAATTGAGGAGTTTGAAACATTGCCTGGTGGTTTAAAAGGTTTGGTAATCGGTGAAGTATTGACTTGTGAACGTCATCCTGGAGCGGATAAATTAAGCATCACCACGGTAGATTTAGGAAACGGTGTGGTTGCTCCAATTGTTTGCGGTGCTCCCAATGTTGCTGCCGGACAAAAAGTGGTGGTTGCCACTGTCGGCGCTACAGTATATCCCTTAACCGGTGAACCATTCAAAATCAGCAAAGCAAAAATTCGTGGGGAAGTTTCAGAAGGAATGATTTGTGCCGAAGACGAAATCGGATTGGGCCAATCTCACGAGGGTATTTTGGTTTTAAATACGGAATTGCCAAACGGATCTCCGGCTGCAGCTTATTTTAACATAGAAACAGATTACGTTTTAGAAATTGGTTTAACCCCCAACCGCGCTGATGCCACCTCTCACTTGGGTGTAGCAAGGGATTTGAAAGCCTTGTTGAAACGTGATATTCAAATGACTGATGTCGCTGCTTTCAAGACTGACAATACCAAAAGTACTGTAACAGTTAAAGTTGAAAACACAGAAGCTTGTCCTAGGTATGCGGGTTTGACCATGAGTGGTTTGACTGTAAAACCTTCTCCGGAATGGTTGCAAAACAGGTTGAAAGCAATAGGAATCCATCCAATCAACAATGTTGTAGATGCGACCAATTTCATTTTACATGATTTGGGTCAACCTTTGCACGCTTTTGATTTGGCTAAAATAAAAGGGAATACCGTAATTGTAAAAACGGTAGCTGAAGGTACGCCATTTGTTACTTTAGATGGTGTGGAAAGAAAATTGAAAGCCAATGATTTGATGATTTGCGATACAGAAGCACCGATGTGTATTGCGGGTGTATTTGGTGGCGCTGATGCTGGCGTGAGTGAATCTACCACAGCCATCTTTTTAGAAAGTGCTTATTTCTCTGCTGATTTTGTTCGTAAAACATCCATGCAACATGGTTTGAAAACAGACGCTTCTTTCCGATTTGAAAGAGGAACTGATCCAAACATGCCGGCAACTGCGTTGAAAAAAGCAGCCCTGTTGATCAAGGAAATTGCTGGGGGAGAAATCAGTTCGGAGCTGATAGATATTTATCCAACGCCAGTTGAAAACTTTAAAGTTGAAGTTACTTTTCAACATATTGACAGGTTGATTGGTAAAAAAATCGACCACAGTTTGATCAAGGAAATCATAACTTCGGTTGGAATTGCCATTGTTGCCGAAACCACAGAAGGCTTGAGTTTGTCTGTTCCTCCATTTAAAGTGGATGTACAACGTGAAGTGGATATCATCGAAGAGATTATCAGGATTTATGGCTTTGAAAATATTGAAGTAGGAGATTACCTGAACAGTGATTTCCTGGCAAACTTTCCTGAAAAAGATACCGAGAAAATCAAAAGAAGTATTGCCAATTTATTGACTGATAGTGGCTACAATGAAATTTTGTCCAATTCATTGACGAGCCCAAGTTATTATGAAGGTTTGACTGCATTTGATGCGGGTCAACATGTAAATATCCTGAATCGTTTGAGTGAAGATTTGGGGATCATGCGTCGTACCTTATTGTTTTCAGGTTTAGAAGCGTTGACATATAACATTAACCGAAAACAAAATAATTTGAGTGTGTATGAATTTGGGAAATCATACCATTTGGTAGAAGGGAAATACAAAGAAAACAACCACTTGGCGCTTTGGAAATCAGGCAATGCAACAGAAGAAACCTGGATCAATAAATCGTCGTCTGCCACTTTCCATGATTTTGCAGCAACCATTACCAAATTAATCCAAAAGCTGAATTTGTCTAAAGTGACCATTGAGAAATTCTCAGATGATATCTTCAAAGCGGGATTAAAGTATACCAGAAATAATAAAATAATTATTTCCGCAGGAATATTACAAAAAAATATACTGAAAAAAGGAGGTTTAAAACAAGACGTATTTTACGCAGACATAGACCTGGATGCAGTTTTGAAGGGATTTGATAGTAAAATTGTGTTTGCTGAGATTTCAAAATTCCCAGAAGTAAGAAGAGATTTAGCATTAGTGCTTGATAAAAAAGTTTCTTTTGACGAAATTAGCAAACTAGCGAACCGAACTGAACGTAAGTTACTCAAAGAGATCAATGTATTTGATGTATTTGAAGGCGAGCAAATTGGTCAGGATAAAAAATCGTATTCTGTATCATTTCTTTTACAAGACAATGAACAAACATTGACCGACAAACAAATTGACGGAACGATGCAAAAATTAATGTTAAGCTTCGAAAAAGAATTGGGTGCTATAATCAGGAAATAAGCATGAGCCAGGAAAATATTTTAAACCGATTAGATTATCTTGAAATCAAAATCCGCAAACTTGTGGAGGCTCATTTGGTGCTGAAAGAGAGCTACTTGACAGTAGTTGAAGAAAATAATGTGTTAAAAAATAACCTTGCTTCTAAAGATGAAAGTTTAATTAATTTTCAGAATCAAGAGAAAATGAGTACAATTGTATCTTCATTAGCAGAAGATACTCCTAGAGCTTCCGAGTTGAAGTCAAAAATTAATGAGGTAATCAAGGAAATTGATAAATGCATTGCTCAGCTAAGTGAGTAATTGCTAACATGCTAACGATGGGAGAAGTATCTATTAAAATAAAAATAGCTGAACGCGAATACCCAATGAGGGTAGAAGCCAGCGAGGAGAATGTAATTCGTGCTGCCGCTAAATTGGTAGACGATAAGCTAAAAACCTATAAAGATCAGTTTGGCATTAGTGACAAACAAGATCTTTTGGCTATGGTTGCGTTTGATTGTATGATACAACAAACCCGTGCTGAGGAAATTGAAGCAGGCCTAGACAATAAAGTTTCAGAAAGAGTAGCATCATTAGACGCTATTATTGCTGCAGCTCTTAAATAGTAACATTCCTTTTTATACAATACAACAATACTGGTGATTTTTCACCGTCCTCTTGTTAGAAATGTGGCGCGATGCATAATTTTAAGCCTTTTGGCTTTGTCGTACACTAAATATTCAAATTAATGGACCCAATTACTATAGTGATTACCGCGTTAATTTCAGCAGCAGCTGGCGTGGGAGTGAGTAAGTTTTTCATTCAGAAAAACACAGGTAAAGCTGTTGAAACCGCAGAAGAAACCGCAAAACTGATCATCAAAGAAGCTGAAATTACAGCCGAAAACTTAAAGAAAACAAAGATCATGGAAGCCAAAGAAAATTTCTTTGCCCAAAAATCTGAGTTTGATGAAGAGATGAACAAGAAAAAGAACATCATCATCACCAACGAAAACAAAATCAAAGAGCGCGAGCAAAAAGTTCAAAAACAAATTGAACAAAATGCACGTCTTGAAGCTGAATTTGACAGCATGAAAGAAAACCTTGCAGCTCAAATTGACATCACCAACAAACGCAAAGAAGAACTTGAAAAACTGAGGTTGTCTCAAGTATCTAAGTTAGAAAAAATTGCCAACCTTACTGCTGATGAAGCAAGAGATCAATTGGTGGAAACACTAAAAGGGGAAGCGACTTCAAAAGCCAGTTCTTATATCAAAGAAATTGTAGAAGAAGCGAAATTAACAGCAACCAAAGAAGCCAAGAAAATCGTTATTCAAACCATACAGCGTACTGCTACTGAACATGCAGTTGAAAACTGTGTATCGGTATTCAATATTGAAAGCGACGACATTAAAGGTAAAATCATCGGTCGTGAAGGCCGTAACATTCGTGCCCTTGAAGCTGCTACCGGTGTTGAAATTATTGTAGATGACACGCCTGAAGCAATTATCATTTCTGGGTTTGACCCTGTTCGTAGAGAAATCGCAAGGTTATCTTTACACCGTTTGGTACAAGATGGACGTATTCACCCTGCTCGTATTGAGGAGATTGTACTCAAAACCACCAAAAATATTGAAGACGAAATAGTCGAAATTGGTGAGCGTACTGCCATCGATTTAGGCGTTCATGGTTTACACCCTGAATTGATCAAATTGGTTGGTCGTATGAGGTTCCGTTCTTCTTACGCACAAAACTTATTACAACATTCACGCGAAGTAGCCAAGCTTTGTGCTACCATGGCAGCTGAGTTGGGCTTGAATGCTAAAATGGCCAAACGTGCGGGTTTATTACACGATATCGGAAAGGTGTGGCATGAAGAATCTGAAATGCCTCACGCGATTTTGGGTATGGAGTTGGCTAAAAAATACAAGGAACATCCTGAAATTTTGAATGCTATCGGAGCTCACCATGATGAGATTGAAATGACTTCTATGATTTCGCCTATTATACAGGTGTGTGATGCAATTTCTGGTTCCAGGCCTGGTGCACGCAGAGAAATGTCTGAGTCTTATATCAAGCGTTTAAATGACCTTGAAAACTTGGCTTTGTCATTTGATGGGGTTCAGAAATGTTACGCGATTCAGGCAGGCCGTGAACTTCGTATCATGGTAGATGCCGACAATGTTTCAGATGACAAAGCAGGAATGCTATCGTTTGAGATTTCTCAAAAAATAGAAAAAGAAATGCAGTATCCTGGTCAGATTAAAGTAACGGTAATTCGTGAAATGAGGTCAGTAAGTTTTGCGAAGTAAATTAAGATTTAACCCAATTTAAAGATAAGGTTTTTACGAAAGTGGAGGCCTTATTTTTTTGAACTAGATGATTTATGGTGGGTTAATGTAATTGGAGAATATTAAATGTTCCAGTATGCCCGAAAGCAAAAAAGGAATCTCTAGCAAGAGATTCCTTTTTTGCTTCAAACAACAAACAAAATTAGCTATTGCCTTAAAATAAACATTCGCACATATTTATAATAAGGTTGGGACAAAGATATGTTGCATGGTTAGATTTAAAGATGACAAAAATCATGTTTCAGAGATTTTTTATCTTGCGATGAAATTATTTTTTGCTGGCGCTAAATAATTTTTGCTTTTCTTCTTTGGTCAAACTTTCATATCCTGAAACGGATATTTTGTCCAGAATTTTATCAATTTCAGCCTGACTTGGAGAGTTAGCTTTCTCTTTCGGACGGTGGTAAGTAACCCTCATTTTGGGTTTTGGTTTAAAAATACCGGTTATAAAATCAATCACTGCATGTACAGGTTTTCCCCAATCATTGCCGTTTTGAAGTTGTTTGATAAATAAATAGCCTAATAAGGCGCCACCCAAATGGGCAATATTTCCTCCTGCATTTTCACCAACAGTTTGTGCATACGACAATACCAGGTAAAATACAGCAATGTATTTGATTCTTATTGGACCAATAAGGAGTAGATGCAATTGGTAATCGGGTACCAATGTGGCCGCTCCAACCACAATCGCAAAAACAGCTGCCGAAGCACCAAGTAAAATACTGTTTTGTACATTGTTACTGAAAATGGGAAGTATATTATACAGTAATACATAAAATATCCCTCCACCAATGGCACCCCAAATGTACAAACTGGTAACCCTCCTGCTTCCCAATAAATCGGCGATGATGTTACCAAAGGTATATAAAAACAACATGTTAAACAGGATATGGAACAAGCCTTCATGCACAAAAGCATAAGTAATCAAGGTCCATGGTTTCCAAAGTACATCAAACCAATAAGCAGGTAATGCCAAATAGGAAAGTACCAAAGGATAGATTTCATCCAATTGAAACATTGACAACAATACTCTTGGAACCAATAATCCCAAAAAGACCAACACATTGATGATGATAAGTTGGCCTACCGTATTTCCTGATTTTAAAAAGTGGTTCTTTATATCGTCAATGATGGAACTCATGATTTTGGGTTTTTATTGCAATGTATTGGTCAATATAACGAAGCAACAGGTATAAAAATTCATTTCAATGCCATTGCTTCAATACTCCATTTAATAGAAATTTTGACGGTCTTTTCGCCACATCATGATCATGATGAAGGCAAATAGCATTCCTCCTAAATGGGCAACGTGGGCCACGTTATCTCCTGCACTTGGTTTAAGCGTAGCGTAAATTTCATACAAGCCATAAGCACTTACCAAGTATTTGGCTTTGATGGGAAATGGAATGAATAAAAGCATCATTTCTGTATTCGGAAACAACATCCCGAATGCCATCAGTATCCCAAAAATAGCACCTGAAGCACCAACCATACGCGAGTTTTCAACGGTTTGTTCGTATACCTGGTCAATGATTTCCAAGCTTTTTTTGATGTAAGTAGGGTTGTTTTCATTCTTGGCATAGTCATTTTCAAAATCTAGTAATTGGGTTTCAATTTCCGGGACGTGTACATGTACAAGCGCAGCAAACTTATCAGAGCTAGGCGCTGCTTTGTACACGCTAATGTCTGTTCTGAGATGACTTGACTGGTATAAATTGATGGCTGCATAAGTCATCCCTCCACCAAGTCCGCAAACCAGGTAAAATGTCATGAATTTTTTTGGTCCCCAAAACATTTCCAGCATTGGACCAAAGAAAAATAGGGTCAGCATATTTTTAAAAATATGGTTAAAATCAGCATGTAAAAACATGTAAGTGATGAACTGATAGGGTTTGAAATTTTCTGAAAAAACATTGTACAAAGCAAATATGCTATTCAAATGCAAGGCACTCGCAATAAAGAAAATGGCCACATTGGCGATAAGTAAATTGCGAACTATTGGAGTGATTTGAAACATGGTTTATTTTTTTCTTTGAACTGACAATTCTAACTACTTCATTTATTTGCCAAAAATAGAGGCAATTTTATCTAAGCCCCAAATGACTATCGTTACTGCACTCGAAGGAGAATAATTGGGGTTTTTACAGGCAAACAATTGATCAATCAAAGAGGTCATTTCTGTAGTCCCTAATTTGGTGCCTTGTTTGATACAGGTTTTCTTTGCCAAAGCCCTGGCCAAATTTTCTTTGTTGTTGATTTTTAATTCGCTTTTGTTGCGCTTAAACTGTTCTATCAAGCTTTCAAACAACGCTTTTTCATTGCCCGAACTCACATCCGCAGGCACACCGTTAATCACGATGGCATTGTTGCTGAATACATTGTATGAAAATCCTAAAGCCCTCACTTCTTCCTCGATTTCCATCAAAATGGCAT
>CALPQG020000095.1 GCA_943325655.2 Bifidobacterium breve
AAAAATGGATTTTCGGTAACCAATAAATCTTGTCTGGAAAGCAACCAGGCACCCTGACCAAAATAATTTAGTAACAAACAAATCTTCACAAAACCCCAGCTGAGGCGAATATTTTCTTTTCCACAGTGGCCCAAATCTGAATACAAAGCTTCCGCTCCGGTGGTACACAAAAACACAGCACCCAAAAGCCAAAAACCACCTGGATACAATACTATTAAATCATAAGCATACATTGGATTCAAAGCCTTAAATACTCCAGGAGAAGTAATCAATTGATTCAAACCTAAAACTGCCAACATGGAAAACCAGACAAACATTATAGGACCAAAAGCAACGCCAACAGCTTTTGTGCCAAAGCGTTGTGCCATAAACAACAAAGTAATAATCCCAATAACAATGGGTATTGTTTTTAAATTAGGATACAAAATTTGTAAACCCTCCACAGCTGATGCCACTGAAATAGGCGGTGTAATAATACCATCGGCCAATAGTGCACTACCACCAATAATTGCAGGAATAGTTAACCATTTGACTTTTCGGCGGATAAGTGCATAAAGTGAGAATATGCCTCCCTCACCATTATTGTCTGCCTGAAGGGTAAGAATTACATACTTGAAAGTAGTCTGCAAAGTTAAGGTCCAAAAAATACACGAGAGCGCCCCCAGAATAAGTTCCTGTTGTACGACTTTGTGTTCGAGAATTGCTTTGAGCACATAAAGCGGTGATGTACCAATATCGCCGTAAATGATTCCTAGTGTAACCAGTAAACCACCTGCTGTAATTGCAGAGTGATGATGTCCTTTGTTCTTGGAGCTCATCTAAAATATTGATAATTTGAGTGTTGTATTGTTTTCACCTAGAAGTCGTGTTACATTTCCAGACCGCTAATGTAGGGGTTTTCGAGATAAATATATAATCGAAACGTTTATTTTTTGTAGACGGTAAATAAGGCCTAAATCAAGCAACTTTTTCAATCGTATACTGTACAATTTTTTGCAATAACCTATCAGAAACAAATGGTTTGGAAACATAATTATCAAGTGCGCTGTCAAAAGCCAAATTTAAGCCTATATTTTTCAATTTCGCGCTTGAATCAAAACTCATCCTGGCATCTTCCATCAATTCTTTTAAAGCAATAGAAAGTGTTTCCATTTCAATTTTACCAGCTTCAATTTCACTAAAATCCAAAATTACATTGAGGATTTGCAACAAAATATTGCTTGAAAAATACCAATTTATTAAACTTTTCAATTGATATTCCCTAAGATTATTTTCTAATAACCACTCAGAAACAATAGGTATCTTTTACTTTAGCATTCAAAAAGTCAGGAATACTGAAACGAAAAACACCAAAGAAATGGCAATCCTTTGCTTTAAAATTGCCATTGATTCAATACTTAAAAGATAATAATTGGTATATCCAAAAATCGAATACAATGCGCCCGACACTAAAGCTAAAACCCGAAAGATATTGAAAGTGTTTGCTGGTATACTATTTTTAGTGTTCATTGGGGTGTTCGTTAAAAATTGTACAGTTTATAAAGAGTTATAAAAGTTTTGGTTGTAATGTTTGAATTATATAATGAGTATATTCAATTTAAAATCAAAAGAAGCCAAGTTTTCCACCAAATCACCAATCATGGTTGGATGCATCAACTGAAAATTAAAGAAATTATCATGACGTTCCTGTAAACCCTCCTTGGGAAACAATTTAGATTTGATATTGAATACCTGGTTAAATGTTGTTTCATTTTTCCTTTCAAGCGCTTTGGTAATTTTCTTTTCCAAATCGTTTAAACCCTTGGCAATTTTAGTCATTTCAGCATTTACTGTGGCATTCAAAGTTGGGTCTATAGCATGTACTTTCTGCAATAAACTATCATTGATTTGCGTCAGAAAACTCATTTCATGTGTTAAATTAAAATGATTGTGGTCAACTTTATCTAAAATCAATTTATTCAAACTTGCCTGATCCTGAAACAAATCTTTGACCTCTATTCCAATTTTCTCCAATTTTGTTTGCTGAGCATTAGTGGCAACCAGCGCAAAATCCCTAGGCATCAATAAAGGAAAACTTACCGCATAAGTGTCAAACAGGCTTTTCAACTGCAACCAATACGCTAGCTCCGAAGGACCTCCAACAGTAGCAATATCAGGCAAAATGGTGCATTGGTACAAAGGTCTTAATACCACATTGGGACTAAACTTTTCAGGATGTGAAGACAATAGCTCAAGCAATTCTTCTTCTTTGAACTTTAATGCAGTATTCAAAACCACATATTCATCTCCTTGTTTTTCAATACGTTCCCTAACATTATGTTCCAAATAAAATAAATTAATTCCTCTTGGATTCACCTGACTTTTATATCCTTTAGCCTTTAATGCTTCAATGGTTTCTTTTACTTTCAAACTTGCTTTACCGAAAACAATTTCATCCTTCATGATTGGGACAAACAATTCTTTCAATGCTTTCTGATCAGCATCCAAACAAATCAGTCCATATTTGCCCAATAATGCATGCACCAATTTCTGAGTAGCTTTTGCCAGGGTTAGTCCTTCTTGGTAAGCTTCTTTGACCATGGCTGGTATTTCATTTACATCAGGAAACATACTTTCCAAAGACTCCACGATAAACTTCCCAACAGCACCTGTTTGGGTTGTTTGCCAGGTAATGGTTTTTCCTAAGTAATTAAAATGGTTGATTTCTTCAAAATCATGGTCTTCTGTCGCCATCCAGTAAATGGGCACAAAATGGTATTGGGGAAATTTCAAAGCAAGCGCTTTTGCTGCATTAATAGTCGAAATCAATTTCAACACCACATACATCGGTCCGGTGGCAAGGTTAAGTTGATGGCCGGTGGTTATGGTAAATGTATTTTCTGCTTTCAATAAATCAAGGTTACTTAAAACCGCTTCTTTGAAAGGAATATCCTGGTATTGTTGGGAAATGGCATCGACTAAAATTGCTCTGTGCCTTTTGTCAAATTGTCTTTTGGATGCCATCAAACCAGCATTTTCAACTGATGGAAACAAACCATAAAACGTAGCAAGACCTTGTTTTTGAGCCAGGTAATCTAAAAAAATAGCAGAAAAAGCATTGGTTTCATCAAGTGGAATTTGTGATTTGGTCATGGAGAATACTGGCTAAGAAATGGTGCTATTTACTAAGTTCAAATATAAGTGGCTCTTCTTACAAATTGTAAATTTTAATTCATTTGTTTTAGAATAAAATGGAATCGAAAACAAAAAACTTCTTATTTTTGCAATTATGACTACAAAACAAAAATGCATCTTCCTTGACAGAGATGGCGTAATCAACAAAGACAAAGTTGATTATGTGTACAAACCAGAAGAATTGTTTATCATTGAAGGAGTAACTCAGGCCTTGCTTGATTTCAAAAAAGCTGGTTACCTGATAATTATCATCACCAATCAATCGGGAATTGCGAAGGGAATTTATACGAAAGCAGATGTAATGAACATTCATCGACTGGTGCAGGAAGCATCAAACAACGCGCTTGATGATATTTTCATGGCACCTTACCATGAAACATACCACAATTCATTGTCAAGAAAACCGGGTTCACTGATGTTTGAAAGGGCAATTTCAAAGCATAACATTGACACCCAAAATTCTTGGATGGTTGGTGATAAAGAAAGGGATTTGATTCCGGGCAAAAAATTCGGCCTGAAAACCATTTTGGTGGAAAATAAAAAAGAAACACCTTTTGCAGATTTCTATGCAGAAAACCTGTTAGGTGCTTCTAAAATTATATTAAAGTAATTTTGTACTGCATGATGCAGTATAAGATTATTTGATACTAGCGGTTACTGGAGCTTCTGAATTCAGTTTCATGTAAGTAGGACAAGTTCTATGACCTCTACAAGAAACAAGCGCTAAAAGGGACAATGCTGCGATTATTGTTACTATCTTTTTCATATTTTTTTATTTACTGTTACAAAAATATACAATTTATCTTTACTTACAAATGTAATTTCAAGTTCTATCGTATTTTTTATCCATAAACTTATAATAAAATATATTAATCACCAATTAAAACCAATATAACCTGATAATTATCAGGTTCTACCCCCTTAACTTATCTAATATTTCATTTGCTTGTACAGCCTCTTCTTCAGAAATATTTTTCATAATACCTTCTATTTCTGAGATTCTTTCGTCAAGAGTTGTCAGCAATGCTAATCCTTTTTCGGTAATCAAAATATTAAACTTACGACGATCGGCAGGACAAGAAGTTCTTGTGACCAACTCTTTGGCCACCAATTTATCCAGAAGCCTGGTAACATTAGATGATTTATCCAGCATCCTTTCTACCAGCAAACTAACATTGGCAGCAGTAGGAAATTGTCCCCGTAAAATTCTTAAAATATTATACTGCTGCGAGGATATGCCAAATTGTTTTAGGCTTTTATTGTGTAATCCTGCCAACCATCCACTGGTAAATAATATATTGACAGTTAATTTTTGAAATGGATTTTTAAAAGTCTTCTGCTTTATTTCGTCTTCTAATCTCATACTTATTATGAAAATCTTGTTTTAAAATGACTAACAATAGAATCAAATTTAACCAAATTATTTAATTAAACAATTGGTTAAAACTGTAAACTGCCATTCCTAATAAAACGTTTCATTTCAAACTTAAAAAAAATCACCTATTCAACCAATAGGTCCATTTTAACACCAAGGCCCTGTTTTTCGTATTCAGGTATGCTGCAGTATAATTATCGGTATATACAAGGTAAAAATCTGATACAGGTTTGTAACGCCATTGTAAGCGTGCATTGATATTCACATTGTCGATAGCCGTATTGTATTGCACAAAAGTGGTAAAAAACAAACTTTTACTCACGGTAATTTCAATTCGTGGACCAATTATCGTTAAATTCTTATCTCCTGTAGGACGGGCTAATTTGTACAGGTTATAATTCATTGTAATATTCCCCCAAGGCTGAACCCTAAAAGACAAACCCGTTTCCAATTTATACCTGTTCCCATCAAAATATTCCCCGTATCCAGTGGTAACCAATGCGTTTAATTTTTTTCTAAGATTTGACTGAAACATGGCCTCTACACTTCTATTGCTAAAATATGTCCCTTTAAGTAATTTATCCTTATACCCCAAAACTGTAAAATCTTTCAATAACATTACATTGTCTTGGCTAAATGTGAGGCTAAATTTGGATGAATTCTGAAAATTCAAATCATAGATCAACTGCAATGTTCGGTCAGTCAGTTGAAACAAACGATCCCAATAGGTACTGTTATAAATCTTGAAACCAAAATTATTAACAGTGGTAGATTTTGGGTAATAAATCCATTTGGCGGAAGGTTCTATGCGCCAATAATTTTTACGTTGAACAAAGCCAATTTCCGCATTGAAATTTTCCCCTACATATTCATGGTTCCATTGCAATTGCAGTATGGTAGTATTGTATGACATAAAAGAAGCGTGAGCATACTGCCTCGGCAATACTTTGGGCTGTAATGATTGGTGAAAGAACATTTTCCCTTTCCATTTACTATCCGCTGAGTTGAGGTTATAATCTACTCCTATCACCCTGTTAAATTGGGTGGTTTGGTATTGATAATCGTTGGTGGTATCTGTTCCAAAGGCCTGTTTATTCGCAAAAATAAAAGCAATATTTGACCTGGTAAACAGTTGACGTTGAATAGCCACTACACTATAATTTTGTGAACTCGCTTTCAATAAAGCACTTTTATCCGTTTGCATGGTCATCACCCCCAAACGCCAGTTTTTATTGATTTTACCACTTACCCTGGCAC
This sequence comes from Bifidobacterium breve, assembly GCA_943325655.2. Taxonomy (GTDB): domain Bacteria; phylum Bacteroidota; class Bacteroidia; order Cytophagales; family UBA9547; genus CALPQG02. The sequence continues at coordinate 5,807 of CALPQG020000095.1, forward strand.
CAAAAACGATGGGTATTTCTTTGTATAATTTTGCTTTTGTATCATAAGTCAACCCTATGGTTCTGGAAAAAAAAGGACGGATAGCACTAAAACCAAACTGACCAAAGAGGTCATTATTTTCAAGAAAAAAAGTACGCCTTTCAGGATAAGCAATGTCAAAGCGGGTTAAATTAATTACCTGTCGGTCTACTTCTGTTTGAGAGAAATCAGGATTGATGGTCAAATCCATATTCATAGAAGACGTAATGGCAACTTTGGCATCTAAACCTCCATTAAACCTGGTAGTTGGAGCAATGGCATTTTCTTTGTCTACCGTATTTCTATTGATCAAATATGGAATTAAGCTGACATTATTCCCCGTTTTGGAGGTTGGATTATCCCAGTTTAATTCACCGGTAAAAGCCAATGTAGCAATATTGAAATTTCGGGGAACAGGAACCCAGGTTGAAATCTCATTTCTTTTCAAATCATTTCGGGCAAAATTAACCCGCCATTGTTGAGAACCGGGTTTGAAACGTAAGGATGAAAAAGGAATAGCGAATTCAATGACCCATTTATCTTCTTTGATTTTTACCGCAGAATACCATTTATTGTCCCAATCAGTGGAAACGCCAGCAGTACCACCATCATAAATCATTCCTTCACGTTGTACGCCATAAGGACTTACCCCAAAACTAAACCCGGTTAGTTTATCTCCAAATGGATCAATGGTGATGGCAAATGCATCCGTAATTGGGAAAGAGAAATCTCTTTTTAAGGACTGAATGACGTAATTCCCTTCCAAAGCATCGAAACAAATGGCAGCGACATATAAATTTTTATCATCATAGGCCAGCATTACTTCTGTTTTTGCATGGGAAGCTCCTGTATCGTAAGGGAAATTTTGTCGAAACCCATTGGCTATACCTGCTTCCTGCCAGGTAGATTCGGAAAGGTCTCCATCAAGAGTAATTGTGCCTAAAACTCTTTTAATAGACAATTGAGGAGTATTTTGTTGGGCATGGATTGCTACACTAAAAAACAACAAAAACCAGAGTGTTATAGATTTCAATAAAGGAATTACAAATTGGTTCGGGGATTTATTTTTCACTAATTCTCAAAGAAATAACACTAGCATTAGGTTTCAAGGTAATAATACAAATGTTCGCCTTCTTTGGTAAAGCCAACAGAATCATATAATTTTTGGGCTGAAGAATTTGAAATTCTGGTTTCAATCACCAATTGTCCCGCTTTGCTGTCTATGGCAAATTGTTTGGCGCTATTGATCAATAATTTCGCAATCCCTTTTTTACGCAAATCAGGATTCACATATAAATCATTCAGGATAAATATTTTCTTCATTGAAATAGAAGAAAATGAAGGATAAATCTGCACAAATCCAGTTCCTATTTTTTGTCCATCAATTTCATCGTAAGCAATCAACAAAAGGGTATCGTTCAAACTTAATCGGTCTTGAATAAAATTTTTGGCTGCAGTAAAATCAGGTGTTTGTTCGTAACATTGCCTGTAGTCATCAAACATAAAGGCAAGTACTTCTAAGTCATTCATTGTTGCTGGCTGTATTGTCATATTGGTATTCATTCAATTTCCTTCACAAAAGTTTATGCATTTACACGCACCCCATGTATTGCTTCATCAAAGTAATAAATCAAGTCTTGCAAACTTACTTAATTCTCATCTTCTTTTCTCTTTTCAGAACACCATTTTTATAAAATTTCCAAATGCCTGTAGGTTGTCCTTTAAAATTTTCTCCTTCTTGTAGTAATTTCCCGGCTTCATCATAAAACTTGGCGTATCCGGTTTCTTGTCCATCCACATAATTTATTTCCTCAGAGATAAATCCTGAATCATACCAATATTTCCATTTGCCATGAGGCAATCCATTTTTATAAGCGCCTACCCTTTTTAATTTATTGTCGTTGTAATAATAAATCCATTCACCGTCGTACAGGCCATTTAAAAATGCACCTATTTTTTTTATTTTACCATTGGCATAAAAATATTTTTGTACGCCACTTTGAATTCCCTTGTCCCAATATTCTACGGCCTCTAAAACTTCAGTGGTATCATAAATCTTACATTCTCCGTCTAAAAAATTTGCTACATAAGCAGCTTCCATATTCAATTTGGCATTGGTGTAATAAAATTTCCAGGGACCAGTTTTCATACTGTCAATCAATT
>CALPQG020000096.1 GCA_943325655.2 Bifidobacterium breve
AGTTGGTACCTGTTTCTTAGTCTTTTAGCTTCGTTAGATCTAATTCTTTTTATCGCTGACTTATGATTTGCCATTGTATATATTTGTAAATGATTTGTTCAAAATTGGATTGCAAAAGTAGTGTTTATTTTTAAAACTACAAGCAATACTTTAATTAATTTCCTGATTATTTTATTAAGTCAAGCAAATACTGCCCGTAACCGCTTTTTACCAAGGGTGTGGCGATGGTTCTCAATTGCTCTTTGTCAATGAATTTCATTCTGTAAGCCACCTCTTCAATGCATCCTACTTTTAATCCTTGACGTTCTTCTATTACTTGTACAAAATTCCCTGCTTGCATCAAAGAAGCAAAAGTACCTGTATCTAACCAAGCCGTACCACGACTTAATATGCCAACTTTAAGTTTACCTCTTTCCAAGTATACTTTATTGACATCAGTAATTTCATATTCACCTCTTGGACTTGGTTTCAAATCCTTAGCGATTTTCACCACTTCGTTGTCGTAAAAATACAAACCCGGAACCGCATAATTGGATTTAGGATGCGTTGGTTTTTCTTCAATCGACAGTGCTTTTTTGTTTTCGTCAAATTCCACCACACCGTAGCGCTCAGGATCATGAACGTGGTAAGCATACACAACTCCACCATCAGGATTATTATTGCTTTGAAGCAACTCAATTAGGCCTGAACCGTAGAAGATATTATCTCCCAACACCAAAGCTACTTTATCGTTGTCGATAAATTTTTCGCCAATCACAAATGCCTGTGCCAAACCGTTTGGTATTGCTTGCTCTGCATATTCAAATTTACAACCAAGTGAAGCCCCATCACCCAACAATTTCTTGAAGTGTGGCAAATCATGTGGCGTAGAAATAATCAAAATTTCTTTGATTCCGGCCATCATCAAAATTGACAATGGATAGTAAATCATAGGCTTGTCATAAACAGGCATCAATTGCTTACTTACGGCAAGTGTTAATGGATGTAACCTTGTGCCAGAACCTCCAGCAAGTACTATTCCTTTCATGTTTTTTAGTATTTATGTACTGAGTCTTGAGTACAGAGTACAGAGAAGTACTCAAGACCCTGTACCCGGTACTTTACTTATTGTCTTAATATAAATTCAGCATTGTCCTTAAACCAATTGAAGGTTCTTTTCAAACCATCCTGAATCTTTACTTTTGGATCGTATTTCAAATAGGTTTGTGCTTTGGTAATGTCAGCAAAACTGTCCCTGATATCGCCTATTCTATCTGGACCATACACAGGACCTACATTTGAATTGGCTATTTTTTGCAAACTTTCATATATCACTTTCAATGAATTTCTTTCATGTACAGCGATATTAAATACCTGATTGCTTGCCTCTTCATTGTCAGACAATGCCGCTAAAATATTGGCTTGCACCGCATTTTCTATGTATGTGAAATCGCGTGTTTGTCCGCCGTCGCCATTGATGGTAGACGCTTTATCTTCTATTAAATTGGTGATAAACAATGGAATAACGGCCGCATAGGCGCCATGTGGATTTTGTTTTGGACCATAGATATTGAAATACCTCAAGCCTATAGATTTCAATCCGTAAGTTTTACCAAATACATCTGCATACAATTCATTGACATACTTTGTAACCGCATAAGGCGACAAAGGCCTGCCAATTTCATTTTCTACTTTGGGCAATTTTTTACTGTCACCGTAAGTAGAAGAAGAAGCAGCATAGACAAATTTCTTCACTTTGCTGTCGCGTGCGGCGACCAACATATTCAAAAAACCGTCAATATTTACCTGATTGGTCGTGATTGGATCATTGATACTTCTTGGCACTGAGCCCAATGCCGCTTCATGAAACACATAATCAATTCCTTCGCAGGCATCCAAACAGGTTTGTAAATCCCTGATATCACCTTCAATAAATTGAAAAGCTTTGTTGGAAGAATGAAACTCAAGATTTTTTAAATATCCTGTTGATAAATTGTCAAGCACCACCACTTTTCCGGCTTTGTATTTCAGTAAATAGTCTACCAGGTTAGAGCCAATAAAGCCTGCACCACCAGTTACTAAAAAAGAAAGCTTACTTAAGTCTTGTGTATGGAATGGAAATTCGTACATAGCCCGCAAAATAATTAATTTATTTGAGAAGGGAAATTATTTTAAGATTTAGTTTCATCCCATGAGCCCAATAATCATTGTTGGAGAAATACTTTGACTTGGTTTTCCATACCATTGAATAAACTTGTAATTCCCCCAAGTAGTCTTTACTTTTGGGTAGCATTAAAGCGGGGTCGAATTAAAAATTCAACACTAAAAATTCATAAAATCATGTATTTCATAGACACGCATGCCCATTTGTACAGTGAAGAATTTTGCGAGGACGAAACCCAAATGCTACAAAGAGCATTTCAGGCCAATGTTCAAAAAATCATCATGCCCAATGTAGATACCAATTCTTTGGCAAAAATGGTAGAAATTACGGAACAATATCCTGGAAAATGTTTTGCGATGTTTGGCTTGCATCCATGTTATGTCAAAGAAGATTTTGAAACACAATTGGCCAGTATTTATGAAACGATGAAAAAACATAAACCTGTAGCCATAGGAGAAATTGGACTCGATTTTCATTGGGACGACACATTTAAAATACAGCAAATTCAAGCGTTAACCACCCAATTGCAATGGGCTTTAGACTTGAATTTACCTGTTGCTATCCATACCCGAAAATCTTGGAGAGATACCATCGCCACGATAAAACCATTCGCAGAAAAAGGATTAAAAGGGGTATTTCATTGTTTCGGTGGTTCCATTGATGAAGCCAATGAAGTCACAGCTATGGGAATGATGTTGGGCATAGGCGGCGTTGCCACTTATAAAAAATCAGGTTTGTCCGAAGTACTTCCTTATATCAACATCAAACATATTGTATTGGAAACGGATTGCCCATATTTAGCTCCTGTGCCACACAGAGGCAAACGCAATGAGCCAGCTTTTATACCACTTGTTGCCAACAAATTGGCAGAAATGTACGGTACCTCCGTAGAAAAAATTGCCAAAATCACCTCTGAAAATGCAGAATTACTTTTTAGTGTTTAGTGTTGAATGTTTAGTAGCAAATATAATTAGTTTTGAATAACGATTAATGAAAAAAATGTCCTATAAAACCATCCATATCAATACTGCTGTTTCGGGGAAATCTGCGTCATCGATTTTAATCATTTACACGGGTGGGACTTTGGGAATGTTGTACGACAAAAAACATGACGTATTGCGTCCTTTTGACCTAGAACAACTCCTTGAAAAAATTCCAGAGATTGCTTCCTTTGACCTCGACTTACAGATTATTGCTTTTGAAAAACCCATAGATTCTTCCAATATCCAGCCTTCCCATTGGGTTGAATTGGCGAAATTGATCCAGGAAAACTATGCCACATTTGATGGTTTTGTGGTAATTCATGGTACCGATACCATGGCATATTCTGCTTCGGCATTGAGCTATATGCTTGAAAATTTGAGCAAGCCTGTCATTTTTACCGGAGCACAATTACCCATTGGAGCGATAAGAAATGATGCCCGTGAAAACTTAATCACCGCCCTAGAAATTGCCTCTGAAAAAGAAGCGAATGGCTTACCCCGCATTCAGGAAGTGTGTATCTATTTCGACAATTTTTTGCTTCGAGGTTGCAGGGCAAAGAAAGTACAGAGCGCACATTTTGATGCTTTTAGGTCAGAGAATTTTCCTCCATTAGCTGAAGCTGGCATCCAAATTGATTACCACAAAGCCTTTCTTATTCAACAAAACAATACAGAAAAAACACTTCAAATTCAAACACAACTCCATACCAATGTGGCCATTCTCAAACTATTTCCTGGGATTTCAGCAGCATTGGTCAACAGTATTTTACAGGTTGAAAACCTTAAAGGACTGGTCTTCGAAACCTTCGGCGCTGGCAATGCTCCGGTGGAGAAATGGTTAATGGAAAGCCTTCAAAAAGCCATTGACAAAGGTATAGTAATCATGAATGTGTCTCAATGTATTGGTGGAAAAGTATTGATGGGACGTTATGAAACAAGTAAACATTTATTGGCTTTAGGCTTAATTGATGGAGCAGACATTACCACCGAAGCAGCCATTACTAAAATGATGTATGTATTGGGCAAAACAGAGCATGCGGAAGAAATCAAAATACTGCTGGCAACTTCTTTACGTGGAGAAATGAATTGATGAAATAATCGTTTACCAATGCCGTTTTAAATTTTACTGCATAAGGAGCCAACATTAAACAGGAGAAGTGTTGTGGGGGAAATCAAATTATTACATTATCTTAAATTACTAAAATTAGGAAAAAAAAGATTTTATATAAAAAAATCCAATGATACGCAGAGACAATTCCTTGGAAAAATATAAATCAATGCCCATTTTTCAAGACAAAGTGAATGAGGCCAATGAAGTATTGAGAAAAGTTGGATTGCCAAAAGTTGCGTCTAAATAATTTTTAAAGATGATTTCCCAATAATAATAGTATCTGAAAATAATAAGGCCAGCTCTGGTAATATTAAAATTAAACCCGTACTTTTGAAATCCTTATCAACAAACAGAGAGGTGTCCGAGCGGTTGAAGGAGCATGCCTGGAAAGCATGTAAGCGGGTAACTGCTTCGAGGGTTCGAATCCCTTCCTCTCTGCAAGTAGTGCAAATAATCCACTGTATCACAGTGGATTATTTTTTGCCCTAGAAAATTCCGAAACATTTCCGAAACCCTATTTTTATTTTTTAAACGGAAATAAAACACCTTTATAATCGCTTTTATCAGGTCGCTCGATAAAGCTGGGAACTTAGGATTGAAATAATGGCGAATTCAAGCTGTACATGCAACTTTTTTGTTCAACATGTTTTTTGGGGATTCAAACTTATCCCTTTTTCTTGGTCTGTGATTTAAATCGCGGGTAATTTTCGGAAGTTAATCTTCTATAATAGTTTTAAAGCCAGTTTTTTATGTATGTAATCTCTAATTAAGAGGCGAATTCGAATTTTCATTGCTCCCTCTTTGTAAAATAGCGTATGGTTTAGCATAATAAAAGTCTATGTTAAAGACATCAGCAATTTGTTGATGAGTGGCAAATTCTTTTCCATTATTTGCGGTGATAGTTTTTTATAAATGAAACGATAATCTGCTCATAACTCTTTGGTTGCTGCTGCTTTTTTAAAAGCCTCTTTACTTTCTAGTTTTTTCATTCATAACATACCTCTTGTTCTATCATTGATTGATAAAATTACCCCTTTATGGTCTTTGTCAATTATAGTATCAATTATTAAGTCCCCAGAAAAATCGTGCGATTCTTTTTTCCATGTACAGAGCATTCCTTTGGTAGAATAATTAAAGCCGTATATTTTTAAACACGTGTGATTGAATCATAAACAAGTACTGCTATGAAATCTACTTACGTTACTCACAAAATATTGTCATTAGTATTGTTCGCTATCATTGTGATGTTGGAGTCAACGTCACTTTTGCCAATAGCATCACCAAAGAAAATAAAGGTCAAAAGGTATATATATCCTCAAAGGTATTAAATGAATTTAGTGGTAAACTATAGGCCATTCACGATCAATACCAATTGCAATACCGCTTCAAATGGGTCGTTGGGGAATATCCTTACCAGATGACATAATGTTGACTACTATAGCTCATGCCCACTTCTTTAGGAAGAACATACTAGAAGGCAGCCGTTTGTACGACATTTTCACTTCATAAATAATTTTAAAAAAGTCCCCAAATTGTGTTACTTTTTAGAAAAAAGTTTAACTTTACTACAACTCAGTTCCCATAATCAAACGTATAAACTTTGTGCTTTTATATTTTGAATGCCTTAGTGTTATGAAAAAGCACAAAAGCAGCAATTAACACTGACAAAAATCCCTGATGGTAACCATTATAGGTTACAATTCACCATAACACATTCACTTGTGATTAACTATGAATACTAGATTTTATATAAACCCTATATATATGTTACACTCAATTAAGCCAATGTACAAGAAATCATTCTTTTTGATTTTACTTGTATTGTCCATGAATGAAAGCTTTGGTCAGGCTTGTTGGACGCCATGGATTGGTGATGGTAGGCAATATTGCACTGGTCAGCAGGTTTCATATGGTGGATATAACTACCAAGCTTGTTTTTGCGGCAACGGTACGCCTTCAAGTTCCTACGACGTTGGTGGTAATTGCACTGGAACCGGCCGTTATTGGAAACAAATGGGCGCTTGTTCTAATTGTTCAACACCAAGTATTTCAGGAGCAGGCTCTGTTTGTATTGGAAGTACATTAACTTTAACAGGAACCGTTGGTGGAGGATCATGGAGTAGTAATAATACTGGTATTGCTTCAATCAATAGTTCTGGAGTTGTTTCCGGAGTATCTGCGGGAAGTGTAACCATTACTTATATTGTTTCTGGTGGTTGTAGTACAACAGCTACAGTAACGGTCAATTCTAATGCAAATAATCCTGGTGCTATATCTGTACCTTCATCATCTTGTGTGGGTTCAACTGTAACAATATCAAATGTCACTTCAGCAACCACCGGAACTCCAGCATCGAGTGGGCCAACATACTATTTTTATTATAGAGGGGGGCCTAGTAATGTCGGTTGGACAAATTTTTTATCTACAACAAGTGCTTCAACAACTTTACCAGTTGATGTAACTAATACTCCTGGAAATTGGTTTGTAGCCAGAAACTCACAGTTTTCATGTACTGGTCAAGCTAATAACGGAACCACATTAGATATTCCCATAACTATTACATCAAACAACACAGCAGCAGCTGGAGCGGGAAACAACCAAACTAGATGTATCAATACAGCCTTAACAAACATTACTATTGCTACCACAGGAGCCACCGGCATTGGAGCAGCCACCGGTTTACCAGCAGGCGTTTCGGCTGCTTGGGCGGGTAATGTAATCACTATTTCAGGAACACCAACAGCTTCAGGTACATTTAACTATAGCATTCCCTTGACAGGAGGTTGTGGTGCTGTAAATGCCACAGGAACAATAACTGTGAATGCCAATACCGCTGGCGTAGCCTCAAGCACGCCTACCTTGTGTATCAATACTGCTTTAACGAATATCACCAGAACAACCACAGGAGCCACAGGCATTTCTAATAGTGGCGTAGCAGGTGCAAATGGTTTGCCAGCAGGTGTCTCGGCTGCATGGGCAGGAAATGTGATTACCATTTCAGGAACACCAACAGCTTCAGGTACATTCAACTACAGCATTCCCTTAACGGGAGGTTGCGGAACGGTAAATGCCACAGGAACGATTACTGTAACGGCAAACAACACGGCAGGCGCTGCATCAAGCACACCAACTTTGTGTATCAATACTGCTTTAACAAATATTACCCATGCCACCACAGTAGCCACAGGAATTTCCAATAGTGGCGTATCAGGTGCAAATGGTTTGCCAGCAGGCGTTTCAGCTACATGGGCAGGAAATGTGATTACCATTTCAGGCACTCCAACAGCAGCGGGAATATTCAACTACAGCATTCCATTGACAGGAGGTTGTGGAAGCGTTAATGCCACAGGAACGATAACCGTTACGGCAGCCAACACCGTTGGCGCAGCATCAAGCACCCCAACCTTGTGTAACAATACTGTCTTAACGAATATTACCCATGCCACCACTGGAGCCACAGGCATAGCCAATAGTGGGGTATCAGGAGGAAATGGTTTACCAACAGGTGTAAGTGCGGCATGGGCAGGAAATGTAATTACCATTTCAGGCACACCAACAGCCTCAGGGACATTTAACTATAGCATTCTCTTGACAGGAGGTTGTGGGACAGTAAATGCCACCGGAACAATTACCGTGAATACCAACACCGCAGGCTTAGCCTCAAGCACCCCAACTTTGTGTATCAATACGGCCTTAACGAATATAACCCATGCCACCACTGTAGCCACAGGCATTTCCAA
>CALPQG020000097.1 GCA_943325655.2 Bifidobacterium breve
GAAGACTTTCAAAACATCCCTGCTATATTTAAAGACGAGGTATTTACCCAGGCATTTGAAAAAGCAGAACTTGCAAGGTTGGGACAATCGGAAATTGAAAGCTACGAAATGAATTTAAAAATTTACAGAGACTATAAAAATACCGTTGATACGGCTTACGACGAAGGAAAAATTGAAGGAAAAATTGAAGGAAAGATTGGAGGGAAGATTGAAGTTGCTAAAGCACTAAAGTTAAGAGGTGTTTCAACTGAAATCATTATCCAAGCTACCGGACTTTCAGAAAGTGAAATAAATAAACTTTAAGGTTTATAAACTCAATTTTCCCTTTTTTAATTTGCATTACCCTATCTTTTTGAAACTACAAAATAGGAAATTTTGGGTGGTGTTAAATGGTGTGGTATGGTTTTCGGTGAGGCATTGGATTTTTGAAAATCCTATTTTGAATGCATTGGAGAGTGTTGTTTCGTTGTATTGTTGAATGTGGAGCCCACTGCATTTTAAAGGGCCGTTTTCTGAAAAGGTCCCGATGATTAAAAAGCCATTTACAAATTTGCTGACAATAGAAAGGTATTTTTCAACCTGTGCAGGCGTGGTTAAAAAATGAAAGGCAGCCCTGTCGTGCCAGATGTCATAAGTAAAGGTGGGTTCAAAAGTGGTGACATCACTTACAATCCAGGTAACGCTCTTGGCTTTATCCCCTAAGCGTAATTTTGCCTTGTCCAGTGCTTTTGCTGAAATGTCTAATACCGTGATGTTTTCATAACCCATTGCCAATAAACAATCTACGAGTTTGCTGTCGCCTCCGCCAATATCAATTATTTGGGCCGACTTTGGCAGGCCACATGCCGCAATGAGGTCGAGCGATGTTTGTGGGACTTCTTGAGTCCAGCTAACCTGGTCTGGGGTTTTCGTTTCGTAAACGGTTTCCCAATGTTTTTTTTGATCTGCTTCCATAAACATTCTTATTTTTCCAAATAATCCAAATCTCTACCAAAAGATTCTTCCAAATAATACAATGAAAACAAAGCCAAACCGAAGGTAATTGCACCCACAGTTAATATGGGAGCTAAGGTCATGTGAGGAGGGAACAAGCCGATGAAGAAATTCAACAATACTCCCATCAGGAAAAACATTCCCCTTACAAAGTTAGGGGCAGTATTGGCCACCGTTGACCTGATATTGGTGCCAAATTGTTCGGCTGAAATGGTGATAAATACCGCCCAATAACCACATGACAATCCCAATAAACCACATAAAATATAAAACAGCATTAACGAAGGGATAGGAACAAAGAAATACACCAAAGTGAAAAATAGCGTAGACATGATAAAAGCAAGTACTGCTACCCTTCGGCTTTTTAGGTATTGGCTCAACATGCCACTCATGATGTCTCCAATGGTTAATCCGATATAATACACCATAATAATCATAGGCGTATCAATTGGGATTTCTGGAGAGATATTGGTTAATTTAACATTTTTAGAAGCGTACATGATTAAAAATCCAATCACAAACCAAATGGGTGTTCCGATGAAAATACACTTTAAGTATTTGGAAAGGATTTTTCTGCCTGAAAATAATTGGAAGAAATTTCCCCTGCTGGTGTCAGAATCATTCATGTGTTTGAAAATGCCGGATTCAGAGACTTTAATTCTTAACAATAAGAGTACAATACCCAAACCTCCACCAATAAAATACACCATTCTCCAGTCCAGTAATTTGGATAAAATGGCTGCAGCGATGGCACCTGTTACCCCAATGGAAGCTACGAGCATGGTACCGTAACCCCTGTTTTCTTTAGACATGCCTTCCGAAACCAAAGTGATGCCAACGCCTAATTCTCCTGCCAAACCAAAACCTGCTATGAATCGCCAAAAGGCATACGCATCAACAGTACTGATCATTCCATTGGCGATGTTGGCGATGGAATAAGTTATGATGGAAGCAAATAAAACCGAAAGTCTACCTTTTTTATCGCCCAATATTCCCCAAAAAATACCGCCAATCATCATTCCTATAAATTGACAGTTATGCAAATATATTCCAACGGTATCAATGTCTGCGCCTGTAACACCCAGGTCTGTAAGGCTTTTGATACGTACCATTCCAAAAAGAATCAAATCGTAAACATCTACAAAATAGCCAAGCGCTGCTATAATTACTGCGCCGTTGAATACTTCTTTGAATTTAAAATCTTTTATTGCTGCGTCCATTTTTGATTGGTTATAAAACATTCGGAAAGCGAAACTAGCAATTAAGTCCTGAATTTACAATGTTTAAAGATTTTAGCATAATGGCTATTCAAAAGCAAATGGCATTTTTATTGAAATTTCTACCAATACATCAATTGTATTTCTAAATTTACAGCGAGGATTAAGATTATAATAGTAAGTGAAACGCATGAAATTACTCTACCAATTATCCCTGTTATTTTATCAATGGCTGATTGCTTTGGTGTCTCCATTTAATGTGAAGGCAAAGCAATTCAGGGATGGAAGAATAAATATATTCAACAAAATTCAAGCAGCTATGGCATCCAACAATGCTCCCGTGGCTTGGTTTCATTGTGCTTCTGTGGGTGAATTTGAACAGGCTCGTCCTGTAATGGAATTGTTTAAATTGAAAAAGCCTGACTATAAAATTTGCCTTACTTTTTTTTCTCCTTCCGGATATGAGCTCAGGAAAAATTATGCCGGAGCCGATTGGATATTTTATTTGCCTGTAGATTCCGCTACCAATGCCAAGCGATTTGTTGCCTTGGTAAAGCCTAGTATTGCCTTGTTTACCAAATATGAATTCTGGTATTTTTATTTGAAAACCCTACACGAACAACAAATTCCTATTTATTCCTTCTCTGCAATCTTTAGAGAAAAGCAAGTTTTTTTCAAGCCTTATGGCGCTTTTTACAGGAGCTTTTTGCAATACTTTGACCATATTTTTGTACAGGACGAAACCTCTTTGCAATTGCTTCAGTCTATTGGCGTCAACAAAGTTTCAGTTGCCGGAGATACAAGGTTTGACAGGGTAGCAGAAATTTGTGCCAATAAAAAAGACATTCCATTGGTGCAAAAATTTAAAGGGGAAAGTTTGTGTATGGTGATTGGAAGTTCTTGGCCACAGGATATGGAAGTGTTGCTTCCTTTGATGAACAATACCACGATTCAATTAAAATACATCATTGCTCCCCATGAAATTCATGCATCGGAAATTACAGCATTGATGGCCCAGATTGGCAAGAAGTCCGTTCGGTTTTCAGAAGCCAATGAAAATGATATTCATCAGTTTGACGTATTGTTGATCGACAATATTGGGATGCTGTCTTCTTTGTACCAATATGGAGAAATGGCTTATGTGGGAGGTGCGTTTGGAAAGGGATTACACAATGTGCTTGAGCCGGCCACTTTTGGAATGCCCGTGTTTTTTGGACCCAAATATTCAAAGTTCAACGAAGCGATTCAATTGATTAAAGTAGGAGGAGGGTTTTCAATTGCCTCTTCGGAAGCATTAGAAAGTATGGTTAAAAAGATGTACAACGACGAATTGTGTAGAAAGCAAGTCTCACAAATTAGTCGGGATTATGTATTGCAACATACGGGTGGGAGTAAATCGATTGTAGCCTATTTGTTGAGACATACTTTTTAGCATTGTATTGATTTTAAAATACCATACCAATTTTTATTCTAAGATGATAGTTTTTCTAAGTATAGTACCATTTAATACGAATTGCTTTTATGACGATTATTTTATACTAAATTTCTCTGGTAAATTGATTTGATTATAACTAATTTACCACTTGTTGCGTTAGATAAAGGCAAAAGCAAACACACATTACGCGTATGGAAAATAAATTAAATCAAGCAGCGATAGAATCTTACAGTCTAAAAATTACCAAGAAGCTTTCGGATGATTTTTTTCAAAAAAACCTGGTCATTTCAGGAAGTCAAATATTAAATTTTACCTCCATAGACCAAATTAACCTGTTTGTCATCAGTAATTTGTTTGACAAATGGAAAGAAGAAACCTCGAAATTGAAAAGTCCATATTTTGATTTTGACCATACAGAAGTTAACGGTGCCTTGAAAACTTTTATGAATGTGCTTTCAAAGCATATTGCTATTCGTCGTGCCGACTTTGATCCTCTTTTAAGAAATGCCGTTGCCAATGCTTTGTGTTTGACTTTAGCGCCTTATTTGTTTCTGAAAGAAAATTATTTTTCATTCGAAACGCCTATTATTCAGATGACTGAATTCAAAGAACGTGTAAAGTTTATCCGCATCAATAAACCCATTACCGATACATTCATCCGTAAAATTGAAAAACATAACCTCAACAGTACTCCTCTTTCTTATGCTTTAGATTATTTGAATGAAGCCTACAAAGAAGTGGTTTCTGAATTGGTGGATGCGGAAGAAATTATTCAGGAAATCAATAAAATTGAACCTGTAACTTTGGAACAGTTGGTGTTCATGTTTCGTCCATCACCCAAAGTAGAAATTCCTGTCATTGAAATTCCTGCTCCTGTATTTAAGAAAGAAGAACCTGTTGTAGAAGTATATACACCTGAAGTTGAAGCACCAAAACCAGTAATCATTTCAGAGGAAGAAAAAGAAGAAGAGCTTACGTCCAACATTGTTGCTTATCCTGTATTGGAAGAAAAAGTAATCGAAGAAATCCCTTTTTTTCAACCATTAGAAAAGGAAATTGAAGAAGAAATTTTAGCTGAAGAAGCTCCCGAATTAGAAATTGCTGCACCTGAATTTTACGAAGAAGTAAAAGAAGTAGTGATGGAAATTGTGGTCACAGAACCTGATAAAGTAGAGATTGTTGATAAAATAAAAACAGCACCGATTCAGGAAACGGTTGTGGAAGAAAAACATTCTTTGAATGAATTGTTGAAACCACAAAATAAAAAAATGACCGTTTTGGAACATGCCAACCAAAATAAAGCAGTTGATATTAAAAGTTTAATTACAATTAACCAAAGGTTCATGTTTGTGAATGAACTGTTTAAAGGTGAAAGTAAAGTGTTTCAGGAAACGTTGGAAAAGGTGCAAGTTTGTGGCAGCTATAACGAAGCCATCAATATGTTGTTGGACAATTATGCCAATCGTTATGACTGGGATACCGACAAAGAAGAAGTAGCGGAGTTTTTTGATTTAATCAGTAGGACATTTGTAACAGAATAAAATGAGGACATTTTTTCGGGCAAAGTATTTTGATGCCATTGACAATGTGAATTTTCAGGTGAAGGTGCACGCAACGCAGCGCTTTGTGGTTATCGATGTGATGGACGAAGAAAGCCATGTCTCTGAAACCATTTATTGGGAACATGAGGGAATTAAAAGGGATGCTTTTCCCAATACTTCCCCAATAGTAAGGTTATATTTTGGTGCTTCTTATTTGGAAGTTCCCAGTATGTTTTTAAATGAAGTGAAATCCAAATTCAGGTTTGCACCTTACCTTTCTTCTTCCAATGCCTTTTTGGCCAACAATAAATCTTTTCTTGGAATTGGACTTGTCTTGGTTATTCTGGCGATGCTTGTTGTGTTATTCACGTATTTGACGGAAAATTTTCTGGTAAATTTAATTCCTCCACAAACCGAAGTGAAGATAGGAGAAATGCTTCGGCAGCAAATTGTACAACAAGAACATTTGAAAATAGACACTGCAAGAACCAAAGCTGTAAATGCTTTTTATACACAAATACACCTCAAGTCTGATTATAAAGTCACCATTTGGGTGGTGAAAAGCGATGAACTAAATGCCTTTGCTTTGCCTGGAGGAAATATTTTTGTGTACAGCGCTTTGCTAGATAAAATAAAATCGCCCGAACAGCTGGTGGCTTTGCTGGGCCATGAAACAGGACATATCCAACTTCGTCACAGCCTGCGCTCAGTCATGAAGAATGTATCGACTTACGCCTTGATCTCGGTAATTTTTGGGGATTTGAATGGCGCTTCTGCAGCCGTATTGTCACAGTTATCCAAATTAAATGAGCTTTCTTATTCACGTGAAAATGAATCGGATGCAGATAAGTTTGCCTTCGAAATTATGGTCCAAAACCATTTGAATCCCAAAGGGATGTTGGAGCTGTTTAACATTTTAAAAACCAAAGACCAAACCGAAGCCATTCCCGGGATTTTACTGACCCATCCCAAACTGGAAGAACGAATGCTATGGGTCAATGCAGCAATCGCTAAAAAGGAGTTTAGCGTTGAAATAAATCCAAGGCTTAGCCGTTCTTTTCCCAGGTTATCCCCAGTGCATTAGTGTTCAATAATTGATTGACAAAAACAAACGTATGAATTCTCACGAAGTAGATTACAAGATTATTGGAGAAGGTATTCAAATTGTTGAAGTGGAACTGGACCCCAATGAAACCATCATTGCAGAAGCTGGAGCCATGTTGTACATGGAAGACAACATTGTGTTCGAGGCCAAAATGGGTGATGGAAGCAACCCTAACCAGGGTTTTTTCGGTAAGTTATTGTCGGCCGGATCAAGGTTAATTACCGGTGAATCTTTGTTCATTACGCACTTTACCAACATGGGCTTACGCAAAAGGAGGGTTGCTTTTTCGTCTCCTTATCCTGGAACAATTATTCCTATAGATTTGACTACCGTGAACAACTGTTTACTGGTACAAAAGGATGGTTTTTTGTGTGCTGCAAAAGGCACAAAATTATCCATGGCCATGAATCGTAAAATGGGCGCCGGATTTTTGGGTGGAGAAGGATTTATTTTACAACGCATTGAAGGTGACGGTATGTTGTTTATGCACGCCGCCGGAACTTTGATTGAACGCTATCTGGACAATGAAACTTTGCGTGTGGATACGGGTTGTATTGTGGCTTTTGAACCACAAATAGACATGGACATTCAGAAAGCGGGGAATTTAAAATCCATGTTTTTTGGTGGAGAAGGCATGTTTTTGGCAACGCTTTCGGGCAGAGGAAGGGTTTGGTTACAATCCATGCCAATCGATAAATTGATACAAGCCTTAAGGCCTTCAGGGGTAAATGCTGGGAAAGAACAAAGTTCTATATTGGGCTCGTTTCTGGAGTAGTATTGTGAGATGTGTCTGCCGTTGTTGGGGAGTTCTTCACTCTGTTGTTGGAGTTATTCTCCAACAACATGTATGTTTAAAACACAAAGATTTGTTGGTGACGCCTTGTTAGCGATTTAGATATTATTAAGATTTGTGGAAGGTTAAACACCAACAACGGCGTGAAGATGTAAAAAATCACTCCGTTGTTGGAGTTCTTCTCCAACAACTTTTCGACGTTGTGGCTATTTTTTTTCGCCAACAACAGCATTGATTTATAGCTTTTATTTTTCTTAATGGAATAAACCAATTGTTATTATGGAAACCGCTTCTATTGCACATATTAAGAAAGAACTTCAAAGTCAAACTCCTGAGCAATTGCTGGCTTTGTGTATCCATTTGGCCAAATACAAAAAGGAAAACAAAGAGGTGCTGGATTATTTGCTTTTTAAATCTCACGATGTAGAAATGTATAAAAACTTGGTCAAAGAAGAAGTGGCATTTTTGTTTGAAGAAATCAATTTGAACAGTATTTTTTTTATTAAAAAGAGCCTTCGAAAAATTCTACGCCTGGTAAATAAATATTGCAAATACGCCAGCCACAGCACCACAACCATTGAACTCTTACTTTTTTATTGCCAACAGTTGAAGAATATGGAAATCAATTACAAGTCTAACTTGGCGATTTTATCGATATATGAAAACCAGGTCAAAAAAATCAAAAAAGAAATCTTAAAGCTCCACGAAGATTTGCAGTTTGATTATGAACAGGAGTTGTTGGGGTTGTAGGGGGTATGTGTTAGAATGTTAACCCAACTTGCAGTAATTAGCATCTAAAATACTGATTACCTACTTCTTTAATGTTTCGATGTGGGATTTTCAGGACTACAAATTTATGTTTTTGTTTA
>CALPQG020000098.1 GCA_943325655.2 Bifidobacterium breve
ATTACTTTATCAGGCTCGTCTTCGATTGCGAATTACATTGCCGCCATCAAACAAATTCAATTTAGCAGTAGCAGTGATAATCCAAATACTACCGACAGAATTATTACTGTGCTAGTAAATGATGGGTTAACGAATAGCAATACTGCCACCTCTTATATTAAAGTTGTCAATGTAAATGATGCGCCATTAGTTCAAAATGAATATGTTACTACAAATGAGGATGTGAAGATTGTCAATAATTTATCTACCATCACAGTCAATGATATTGATGTTGACAATGATATATTAACGGTGACAATAAATGACAATGGTAATCATGGAACAGCGAGTATAGTTGGAAATACTTATGAGTATGTTCCTAATCCGTTTTATAATGGTAAAGATACAGTGATATTTAATGTATGTGATCCCTATTTAGCATGTAGAAATGATACTTTATTTATTACTATTAACCCTGTAAACTCTGCATTAATTTTAGATTTAGATTTAAACAATTCAAGTGGGAAACTTGGTGCTGATTATCAAGATACGTTTACTGAAAATGATGCCCACATAGGAATTGATATCACTGACAATGATGTTAGTATTTTAAATCCTGACAATATTGATATTTTGAGTGCAAAGATAATTTTGATAAATAAGCAAATCGGGGATTCATTACTTGTAAAAGGAGCCTTACCGCTTGGTGTATCTGCTTCAGTGGTATATTCTGCAAGTGATATAACCTTAACCATCACGGGAGCAAAAGATGCTACTGTTTATAAAAGTATCTTAGAGCAAATTCAATTTAATAACATTAGAGACGATGTAAGTATTGTGGATAGAATTATCAATACAACTGTAGCCAATGCAAATGGGAACAGTAACATTGCTATTACTACTTTACATGTTGACAATATCAACGATATTCCAGTGACTGTAATTACAGAATTGTTTACAGATGAAGACGTGGTAATCAAAGATAAAATTGCCACCTTACTTAAAAATGATGTTGACCCAGAAGGTAGCTTCATTACGATTGCTGAAGTTGTCATTACCCAAGGTAAAAATGGTATTTTCTCCGTAAATAAAACAGACTCTACCTTCACGTATACTCCTAACAAAGATTTCTTTGGAAAGGATTCGGTGTTAGTTTCGGTTTGTGATCCACAAGGTGCATGTAAAAATAAACTCATTTATATCACTGTTAATCCTGTCAATGACCCTGCTGTGCTAGATCTTGACGCAAACAATAGCAGTGGTAAAACTGTTGGCGATTACCTCACTACCTATATTGAAAATGCTACAGGAGTAAGTATTGGTGATACAGATGTAAGTATTATTGATGTTGACAATGCTACTTTGCAATCAGCGGTGATTACACTGACCAATACCAAATTGGGAGACAATCTTTTCGTAACAGGTAGCTTGCCAGTAGGCATCACGAGTTCCTCGTCTACCTCAGGAACTGCTACCATTATTACCATCACAGGAGTTGGAACCAAGGCTGAATACGCGGCCATCATCAAACAAATTCATTTTAGCAGTACTTTAGATTTCTTAGATCCTACGGATCGTCATGTAGAAGTTACCGTAAATGATGGTTTCTTAAACAGTAACTTGGCGGTTACGACCATCAAGATGTCGAATGTGAATAACAATCCAATTGTAACGCTTACCAATTTGGTTACGGATGAAGATGTTACGATTACGGATAATTTGGCCGTTTTATTAAAGGACGACATCGATCCAGAAGGAGGGGCGTTGACCATCACAGCGGTGACTACTCCGTCGGTTCATGGTACATTTACATTAAATCCAGATGGAACTTTTAGTTATGTACCTAATCCAGATTATTTTGGACCTGATTCGGTAAAAGTATCGGTTTGTGATCCACAATTGTTATGTAGTATCAAAACGATTAAAATTACAGTGAACCCAATCAATGACGCTTCAGTATTAGACTTAGATGTTAACAACAGTAGCGGTAAAACAGGCGCAGATTATACCACTACTTTCACAGAAGATAGTTCAGGAGTGAATATCAATGACTCAGATATTTTAATTACTGACGTGGATGACACACAATTGAGCTCTGCATTGGTTAAACTGGTAAATACCAAAGAAAAGGATTCCTTGCTTGTAGGTACCATGCCTGCTGGATTGATTGCAATAATCACCCATAAAGGGGATACGACTATTGTAAGCATTAGCGGAACAGCGGCAAAAGCTGAATATGAAAAAGCCATCAACCAAATTAAGTTTTGGAACAATAGCCAAACACCAGACATTACCACAAGAAATATTTATGTGACTGTAAATGATGGCAATGTAAATAGTAATTTGGCAATTGCTTATATTGAAGTGAGAAGTGTCAATGATGATCCTAATGTTAAAAATGATACCCTAATTGTCAATGAAGATACGTTTGTTACCAATAAATTAAGTACGCTGTTGGCCAATGATACCGATCCTGATGGCGATAAATTAACGATTACTTTATTGACCAATTCCCTTCATGGTTCCATCACGTTTACGGATTCTACTTACACCTACAATCCTAATAACAATTATAATGGATTGGATACCGCCATATTCAATGTTTGTGATCCATTTAATCTTTGTAAAAAAGATACCTTGGTTATCATAATTAAACCTATCAATGACGCTCCAATAGTTAATAATGAGTATGTCACAATCATGAAAAATAATACAGGTATTGGTATTGATTTCTTGAAAAATGATTCAGATGTAGAAACGGCACTATTTTCTTCAGGTAATATAATGTCATCCACGCTAGGTAAGATTACCCTTTTCAATCCAAATGCCGGCACGTTTACTTATACTCCAGATAACAATAAAATTGGTATCGATACGATTATTTATAGCGTTTGTGATAAAGGATGGCCATTACCACAAGTTTGTAAAAATGACACCATTTTTATAGAAGTAAAAGAGACTAACCTAAACTGTCCCAAATTAGATTTAGACTTAAATGATGTTGGTTTGCAAATTGGTATTGACTATGGTTTTAAATATACGGAGAACAGTGGTGCTGTGAGTATTACCTCTCAAGATGTGTTGCTCAAAGACGATGACAGTCATGAATTAGCAAGTTTGGTTGTAGAACTAGTGAATGTTTTTCCAGGAGATTCTCTAATTTATGACGGAGGAAGTCTTCTTGGGATAACCTATAGTAACCCAATCAAATTCAATGATACTATCAGGATTAGTTTTACAGGAAAGGCTGATACCAGTCTCTATAAGTTTGCCTTAACGCATGTGAAATTCATCAACAAGAGAGACGATATCTCTAGCCAAACAAGAATATTTGATGTGTCCATTAGCGACGGTAATTGCGCTACTAAAGCAAATTCATTTATTTATATTATTCCAGAGCATGATTCTGCTTATATCAATGATGAGTTATTTGTTATTAACGAAGACACTAAATTAGTAAAGGCTAATCATTGGATAACAGTCAATGATTATAGTCCGGATGGAAATAAAATCACGTTAGATACAATTGCCGCTCATATTGTGAAAAATGCAAGCAAAGGTGTCTTTGTTTTCAAATCAGATTCAACCTTTATTTATACACCAAACGAGAATTTTAATGGACGCGATACTGTTGTGGTGAAAGTTTGTGACCTAACAATGTGTTACAACGATACCATTATAATCATCGTAGTTCCAGCAGTAGACTCACTGGTGGTGAACAACGAGTATTACGAAATGAACCAAGGAGAAGTAATCAATAGTTCGATTATTATCAATGATTATAATTCGGACGGATCAGGAGTGAAGTTAAATAATGTGTTGGTATCACATATTGTTACCAACTTTAATACTTTGGGTACATTGACAGTCTCTGATAATGGACAGTTTACTTATGTAGCCAATACTGGAGTGTTTGGTATTGATAGGTATGTTTACTCGGTATGTTCATTACCAAATGGCTATTTATGTAAAAATGATACCTTGACCTTTGTAATAGGTGGAGAGGTATTTCCAAATGGTTTCTCTCCAGGTAATGGCGATGGCATCAATGATACTTATAAGATTTCTTACCCAGCTTCTTATGGCAAAGCAAATCTATCTATCTATAATAGATGGGGAGATTTAGTTTTTGAAAAAGATAACTATCCAAATACGAAGGATAATAGTGTACTAAATTCATCAAGTGAGTGGGATGGTACTTGTAACAAAGGGTTAAGGATAGGTAATGATTTGCCATCAGGGGCTTACTTTTTCCATATTAAATTTAGTAAGCGACCAGACAAAGAAAGAATCTTTACCGTGACATTACAACGCTAATCATTAAAGAATCACTTAGATGAAAAATATAACTAAATTTGTGCTTGTAATCTTCGGTGGTTTTTCGATTAGTTTTACCACCATAGCACAGCAGGATTCACATTTTTCTCAGTATATGTTTAATACTATGGCAATTAACCCTGCGTATGCAGGAAGTCGCGACGTGTTGAATGTTACTTTATTAGGCAGGTATCAGTGGTCAGGTATTGAAGGTGCTCCAAACACGGCTACACTTACAGCTGATATGCCTTATTATAATGAGAAAATTGGGGTAGGGGGCAGTATCTTTCAAGATAATATTGGTTTAACCAGGAGCACTGGAGCCTATTTTACCTATGCACAAAGAGTTAAATTAACCAAATTAGGCACCTTGAGTTTTGGAGGAACTTTAGGGGCTACATTCTATAATGCTAATCTTCAGAATGCATTAACTTACCAAAAAAATGACCCTAATTTTGCTGAGTCAGTAAGTGGAATAAAACCAAATTTGGGTTTGGGTATATACTACTCAAGCGATAATTGGTATTTAGGTATTTCTATGCCAAGGGTATACAATAACAACTTATCAGCAAGTGGTAAGAACAAACAGTCCCGTCATTTTTTTGGTATGACCGGCTTTGTATGGCATATAAACCCAATTGTGGTAGTAAAGCCATCCATATTGCTGAAGCAGGTACACGCGGCGCCATTACAGGCAGACTTCAATATAAACGTATGGTTTTACGATAAAATTTCTTTGGGTGTGTCATACAGAACAGGTGATGCTTGTGTGGGTATGATAGAGTTTATACCAGCACAGAAGTGGAGAATAGGGTATGCTTATGACTTTACAGTGTCAGGATTGACAAATTATTTAACGCAAGGTTCACATGAAATAATGCTCAGGCATGAATTTGCTGGCGTGAGATCTATGATTTTGTCACCTCGTTATTTTTAATCGTTAAGATATAGATTCAATGATGAAAAAGTTACTAGTCACTATAATTGGATTAAGTTTAGGTACAATGTTGCTTGGACAGAATTCCTACTTCAAAAATAGAGCAAACAGGGAGTTTAAACGAATGAACTACTCAGAAGCAATTACTTATTATGAACATTTGTATAAAGCTGGCGGAGCGGATATTAATGACCTGAAAAATATGGCTACTGCTTATCAGAAGGTAAATGATTCAAAAGATGCAGAGCGTATTTTAAAACTTGTGATAGAAAAAAACCCATTTGAGCCAATGTTTGTCAAAAATTTAGCTTTGGCTTTGGAATCTAATGCTAAATACAGCGATGCAGCTATCTACTGGAAACATTACCTAGACATGTCACCTGATGACAAGATGGCTCAACACCATTTAGACTTCTTACAGGCATTGCCAAAAATAGTACAAGATTCAACTTTTGTGGATGTTTATGATTTAAGTATTAACTCTCATTGGTCTGAATTTTCGCCTACCTTGTATGATAATGATATCGTGTTTATTTCCAATAGAGCAACTGGCCCTGTGCATTATGTTTTTGAATGGAACCATACTCCATTTTTAGATATTTATTATGCAGATACTTCAAGGTTTAAAAAGAGGATTTATAAGCGATTGTTATTACAGGATGGAGACAATGATGGACATATTTCTTATCAAGGAAAGTTAGAGCAATTACATGACGACCATACTCCTATAACCAGCAATGATAATGATACTAAAGGGTATTATGGACATCACCCGATAGCTGATAGTTTATGGGAAAATGATACAGTATACGGAGAAGTGACAAATAAATTCAACAAACACCTTCATACTAAATACCATGAGGCTTCTCTTACATTTTCGAAAGATTTACAGAAAATGTATTTTACAGCCAATAATCCAAGAAGTAGAAAATCAGATGGTATTATTAAATTGATGATTGTAGAAGCTGTTTTGCATAAAAATGAAATTTACAAACACGATATGATGCTACCCTTCTCTAGTAGTGAATATTCTGTATGTCATCCAACTTTAACAGATGATGATAATACCATGTATTTTGCTTCTGACATGCCCGGTGGATATGGTGGTATGGATATTTATAAAGTTACGAAAACTGAAAATACTTGGGGGACTCCACAAAATTTAGGACCTAAAATCAACACACAATCCAATGAGATATTTCCATTTATTTACAAAAATGAAATTTTATACTTTGCTTCACAAGGTTGGGGAGGTTTTGGAGGGTTGGATATGTTTACCTTTAACCTGAAAGAAGATTCAAAACCAACCAACTTAGGTTTTCCAATTAATTCAAACAGGGATGACTTTGGCTTAATTATGAAAAATGATAAAGCTGGTTATTTGTCATCCAACAGAAAACATGGTTATATTGATGATGATATCTTCTATTTCTTTGACAAAAGAAGAGAAAATAAGAAGTTGATAGTGAAAGCTATGTTGAAAAAAATAGATGGTACTCTTGTACCATTAGATTCAGTTGAAATAACTATTAATGAGTTAGTTACAAACAAACAAGTAGCAAAAGATACCTCTTCAGGAGGTGTGCCTACCGAAATAGTGCTCCCAACGCGTCATAAATATTTGGTAAATGGCTTACATCATGATGCAGCACCTATCAGTTGCACAGTTGATTTTGAAAAGGATTTGGTGTATGATGATACACTCGAAATGGTTTTCATGCAGGAGGATGGCTTCTTAACGGTTACAGGTATAGTCAAAGATAATGAAACTAAAATGCCAATACCAAGAGCAAAAGTGTTTGTATACAATACCAAGAAAAAAACAATTCAAGTGTTAATTTCCGATCAAAATGGGGCTTATGCTTATCAAGCTAATTTTAAAACCAAGTATTTGGTAAAGGCTATGAAAGAAGGCTATTTTGCAGATTGTCAGCAAGTCGATGTCAAAAAGCAGATTGATAATTCTGCAACACAACCATTAGTGATGAGTAAAATTAAGGTCAATAAGATATTTGAAATTAAAGATTTGTATTATGATTTTAATAAAGAAAATATTAGAAACGATGCATCTTTAGTGTTAGATAGATTGATACACTTCTTAAAAGAATATCCAGAGATTCATATTGAGTTAGGCTCTCATACTGATGCTCGTGGTAGTGATAATTTCAATTTAGGATTATCTCAAAGAAGAGCAGCTGCTGCGGTGACTTACGTAGTAAAGAATGGAATTGATGCAGCCCGAATAAGAGGAAAGGGCTATGGAGAAAAGAAATTATTAAATCGTTGTAATAATATTGTGAAATGTTCAGAAACAGAACATCAGCTAAATAGAAGAACAGAAATTAAAGTAACCCAAGTAGAATACGATAAAAGAGTAGCAGCAAAGTCACAAGCGGATGCTGAAAAAGAGTTCTTGGATAATCTTGGTGATTTTGATCCATGTAATTATGTGAAAATTGGAAAATAAATAGGTATAGGCGTTTAGGTCGCACAAATTGTTAATTTGCTTATCTTTTTTTTAATATGACAAGGTATGAATTTACAGGTGTAAAAACACTTGAAAACTTGCAAGGATACTTTGATGAATATCATTTTCGGTACAATAGCAGGAATAATTTAGGGACAATATTCAATTTATACCAAACACCTATAATAAATAGTCTAATACATTTTGACAAATATTTCATTAAAAAAACACAAAAA